>JBEQAN010000058.1:0-7193 GCA_041640315.1 Leptospiraceae bacterium | reverse complement strand
GATATTTTTCTATACATACGAAATAAAATTAAAAAATCGATCCTAAGATATGATTCGAGAGAAAAGACAATCACTTAAAATTTTATATGTCTTTGTTGATTTTACTTTAAGTTACTTAGCAGTAATAGTAGCTACGATCTTACATTTTTACATAATTTCGCCAGAAAAAAAACAGTTTTTTATTCCTGATACGGGAGGATTTTTCGCACCAGGTAGATGGTTCCCAGATAATAAGTTTATTTCGATTATTGCTGCTTATAGTTTTTTGGGAATCATCTTTGCGTTGGGGCAAGTATTTGTATTTATTGCAACTGATCTATATCAACCTAAGAGAACCCTTCAATCATTAAAAGAATTTCTATATATACTTCGTGGGATATTGATAAATCTTGTTATCATCTTAGCATTTTTATTTTTTTATAGAGGTCATAGTTATTCTCGTCTAATTGTTTTATACACAGTAGTTTTAAGCCCCATGTTTATTTCTATGGGGCATATATTAATCAAAAAATATATATCGTACTTAACACGAAAAGGAAAATTTACAAGAAACATTCTTATTGTTGGAACAGAAAATACAACTGAACGAGTTTTATCATATATCAATAAATATCAATTTTTAGGTTTTTCTTTAGTAGGTATTTTAAAAGAACCAAATAAAAAGCAAATTAGTACGACTCTTAAACCCTTCATTATTGGCACCTTAAAAGAATTACAAGAAATTATCAATCGTCATCATATCGATATTGTGATTGTTGCTTTAAAAAATAATTCCCAACACATCTATAAAATTATCCAAATATGCGATGCAGAGGGAATCGACTGTAGAATTGTTCCAGATATCTTAGAACTTATGACACATCGAGCACGCATAGAAGATATGGAAGGTATCCCCATATTAGTTTTAAGAGATATTCCTTTAAGAAATGCTTATCATCGATTTGTTAAGAGAATGTTTGATATTGTTTTTTCTTTAATAGCTATTATTCTAACATTACCCATCATGATTCTTATAGCGATTCTTATAAAGCTTACGTCAAAAGGACCAGTATTTTTTGTCCAAGAAAGGGTAGGATTAGATAGAAAAATCTTTCGTTTAATTAAGTTTAGAACAATGTATGTCCAACAAAAAGAAATCTCCGATAAAACTTGGGGAACAAAAAATGATCCAAGAGTCACACCAATTGGAAAATTTTTAAGAAAAACATCATTGGATGAACTACCACAATTTTTTAATGTCCTTATTGGTGATATGTCTATAGTAGGACCTAGACCAGAAAGACCACATTTTGTAAATCAATTTAAACAACAATACGCAAAATATATGCTACGACATTCAGTTAAATCTGGAATTACTGGATGGGCTCAAATCTTAGGGTATAGAGGTGATACTCCCATCGATAAACGTATAGAAGCTGATATCTATTATATCGAAAACTGGTCATTACTTTTTGATATTATGATTATTTTAAAAACTATTCCTGCAATGATTAAAAATCCAGGGGAATAGCAAATTCAAAATTCAAATTTTTCCCCTGTAGATTTGGATTAAAACGAAATTGAAAAGCATTATATATTGGAGCACTATTTTCGTATTCTTCCCAACTATCCACATATCCTTTATATAAACCTATAATAGTAAATAAGAGATGAATTCCAAGTGATAAATTTCTAAATGATTCAAACCTACCACTTTCAATAAAAAATTGTTTTGTATTTTTATATCCTCCTTTTACAGGATCAAAATAAGAATATCCTAAACCATAATAAAAATCTGCAATCTGTGCAGATTTATATAAACTATTATATCTTATATAGCGAACATGAAAAAAATACACACCATAAAGAGAAGAAACTCTCATAATCAAAAAAAACGTTCCCCAACCTATTTCCTCTTTTTTGTAAAAATTATACCCTGGTAAAAGAATTTCCATGAAATAATCATGATGAAATTCATTGGTCTTAGAGGACATTTCCTCCGCAGTTAATTGCGAAATAAATAAAATCAACATTAGATACTTTATTATATAAAAAAATTTTTTTAATCCATGCATTTTATAATACCTGTATTTGGACGATTTCTGATATTTCTGATTCTGAACCGAAATCATAAGCGGTAATGATAAAATATAGAATTCCTCTAAAATTTCCTACATATAGTCTATAACGTGTTTCCGTAGTAATATCAAGCAAATATTTTTTATCATAAAATTGTTGATATTGTGGATATTCATAATATAAATAAATAAAATAATATTCTACATATTGATTCGTATCGGGATCTTTTGATGGATCCCATGTTAATTCTATACTTAGTAAAGAGGGATTATAGTACACTTGTATATTATTAACCTTTTCCGGTTGATTCCAACCAGCTCTTAAATAAGAAAACAATATATAATAAAATGAATTATATTTTTTTTCTGAACATGAATTCAAGAAATAAATTAAAAAAATAAATAAAATTACCTTCCATATTCTAATAATTGGTTTCATAAATTGATAAACTATATAGAATTTTTCTTGCATTTTTTACGATTGTTAGATCCTCACATTCCTGCATTAATATTAAAGCATAATTTTGTAATTTTAAAGTCTTTTTTTTTCTTTCTTCTAATAATTCGTTTTTATATCTATATAAATGATTTAAATATAAAAAAATTAGCAAATCATTCTTTTTTTTACAATCTTTTTCCCGTATAAAATCTTCGTTTTCATCTAATACATAATTTTCATTGTTCATTTTATTCATAATTGAATCTCTTTTTGATGAACTAAAAAAATGTAAAATTATAGGTTCTTCAATAAATTTTAAGGATTGTTTTGAATTTTGCCAGTAAGTATTTTCATCAATTTTGATTAAATTGTGTTTCAATTCAATTTTGATGGGATAGGTATGGATGCAATTTAAAAAAATTAACCAAAAGGTCAAAAATCTCTTGCCTGTAAAAAAGATATTTTTTTTACTCAATCTCATATGAGAAAATTATTTTTTTATTTTATTTTTACCATAGGATTTGCAATACTTTTTTCTTATTGTCAAAAAGATCCAGATCCAAAACTAGAAAAAATCACTTTATATTTACTCCTATGCCCAGATGGTATAGAAGCTTGTTATAATGACTGTGCTAATAGGTCTGGACTATCTGATGGAAATATCACTGGTACAGAGTATAGTGGTTTTAGTACTTGTAAATCCCAGTGTGATGCTTATTGCAATTTAAGTTTTTTATTTATTGAGAATTAGTTTTATAAAGTTTTGAAATTTTAGGATGATTTTTGAAAAATGCTTCTCGTTTTAAATTCCACTCTTTTTCATAACTCATCATAATTTTTCTTCTTGGCCATGTTTCTAATAATTTTCGCATAATTTTATATTGTTTAATTAACTCTCTTACTTCTTCTTTCGTAAGCTTAATTTTCTTCTTAGGTGTAGTTTCTTTATGAAAATTACTCATATAATTGCTTGTTCTCCATTATCGTCAAAAGTAATACTGAATCCATCAATTTTTTTCCATAGTGTATAGTATGGTTTTGTTGTTTTAGAAGTAATGCGTTCAAACTTACTTTCTGGAAAGAAAGATAAACGTTTTCGGAGATAATTTGGCCACGGTATAACAGGTAGATATAATTTAGATTCTCTAAATAACTTAATAATTTTTCTTGCATAAGGTCCATAATCTGTTGCAATATAAATGAAACCTTTATTTCTTAAAAGATAATAGACTTTTTTTAAAAAAGATTTTTGAATCAATCTATGTTTCCAATGTCTTCTTTTAGGCCAAGGATCGGGGAAATTGATTATAATAAGATCAAAAGAATTTCGTGGAAGGATTTCAATAAAAAACCACTGAAAATTAACGGGAATAATTTTTAAATTTTTTATATTATTTTTATCAATCTTCTTTAACAATTTTTTGATTCGATCTCCTTTAATTTCAAATGCTATATATTCATGCTGAGGATGCATTTTTAACCACTCTAAAGCAAATTCTCCCCACCCACATCCAAGTTCAAGCACATGAAAGGTATTCATAGAGTCAAACAACTGTTCAAGGGGAATAGGACTTAAAGAAGAAGGAACAATAACGTTTTGGTGTAATTTATATTTTGCTGGTTTTTGAACAATTGAAAACAATTTTTTTTCTAATTCTAAATTCATTTAAATAAAAACTCTATTACGATATGTCGATCTTTATATATTATGGAATTAAAAAATATAAAAATATTTGCAGATACAAGTATTTTTTATTTTATTGGATTTAAAAAAATAAAATTTGAAAATATAAAAAACTAAGGTAATAAAAATGCAAATAAAATTTTGGGGAGTTCGTGGCTCTATCCCAGCGCCTCTGGATCCTATTGATTACGAAAGTAGAATCAAGGAAATCCTTAGGATCAGTCGAAAAAAATGGGAAGAAAATATTCATTTAGATATTGAACAAATTTACGATTCATTACCTATACATTTAAAAGAAATTATTGGAGGAAATACTACTTGTGTAGAATTAAAAGATGGGAATGAACAATTAATTTTTGATATGGGAACTGGAGCCCGTAGACTCGGATATGATATGATGGCACGTGGGATCTATGGAGAAATTCATATATTACTCACTCATACTCACTGGGATCATATTCAAGGTTGGCCTTTTTTTATTCCAGGTTATATCCCAACAAATCATATCCATTTTTACTCTTCCTTTAAAGATTGTGAAAATCGTTTTGTAACTCAACAGAAATTCCAGTTTTTTCCCCTCGGATTTCATGAAATGCTTTCTAAGAGAGAATTTCACTATTTTAAAGCAGGAGATGAATTCAATATAGGAAGTTTTAATATTCAAACTGAACCATTAATACATCCAGGAAATTCTACTGCTTATAGAATTAATAAAGATAATAAATCCATCATTTTTGCAACGGATACAGAATTTTTTGGTACAGAGTTAAATAAAATTATTAAGAAAAAACGAAGGTTTTTTGAGAATGCTGATTTACTAATCATTGATGCGCAATATTCTTTAAAAGAAGCAGAACAGAAAATTGGATGGGGACATACTTCTATGATTATTGCTGTAGATTGTGCTATCGAATGGAACGTAAAGCGAGTAGTTTTAACACATCATGAACCTGCACATGATGATTATACAACATATCAACTATTCAAAGAAGCGCTTGAACATCTTAAAGAAAAACATAATAATCAAATAATCGTTGAACTAGCAAAAGAAGGAAGTATCATCAATGTATAAAATATTTCTTAAGGATTGTTAAAAAAATTTAATTTTCTTTTATGGCTATGAATTCTATAGTATCACCATAAGAAAATAAGTTAGAATACCATTGATAAAATAAAGATGGAACTTGTCTTAGGATCCCCTTAGTTCGTTCTTGATGGTAAGATGCAGGTCGTATTAACTGTAGCTTTAAATTATATAATTTTAAAATACGTTTTAATCCCAAAGGATGATAATCCACAAAGTGATCTTGTGGATGAGACTTTATCCAAAGATTTTTATCAAATTCAAATAGTGGACCGAAAGTAGAAGGAATCGAAGCAATCCAGATACCATTGGGATTTAAACTTTTACTTATAAAAGAAAAGATTTCTTTTTGTTCCTTAAAGTGTTCAATTACATAAAAAGAGGCAATGACATCATATTTTTTTTCATTGATTTTTATAAAATCTAATAAATTCATACAATGGACTTTAAGATTAAATTTTTTTTTCGCAAGCTCTGATGCATATTGAGAAATTTCCACACCTTCTATGGAATCAAAATCATGTCTTGCTTCATCTAAAAAAAAACCCATTGCACATCCAATTTCGAGTAAAGATTTATGTTTATTTAAAAATGATTTTAATAGTTTCAAACGTCTACGAGATTGATATCTTATATTTTCTTCATCTTCGAGATAGGTTTTACCATATGTAGATTTATAATCTTCAAAAAAATATTCTTTCTCATAAGGTAGAGATTTCCATTTTTTATAATATAAGATTTTATTCTCTGGTTCATATAAAAAATCGTTGGAATATCTCCAAGGTATTAATCTCTTATTGGTATGTAAACACTGCATCATAATTTTTCATTAAAATTTTTTGGAAAATAGAAGGTATCAATATAGTCATAGAAAAATACTCTAATCTTCCATACTTATAATTCCATGTGATATTATTTTGAATTTCAATCGTCTGAATAAACTTTAATTTTTCCAAAATATAGATAGCAAATAACTCTTCCAATTCATATATTACAAAATAATAAAAATCCTTTAAGAATGGTTCTTGAATTTCCTCTAACATAATTATTTTATATAAATTATTATTAAAATTTATATAATAGTTAAAATTTTTATGAACTATTTTTGCCTCTTCTTTCCCTAGAAATGTTTTTAAACCATATAAAGGGAATCCTAAATATAATTTGTTATTATAATAAACCTGTAGTTTTGATATTTCTTTTTGTGATTCATTTTTTTTAGAGATCAAATTTATATATTGTTGGTAGTAATATTCATAATTAGTAGAAATCATTTCATATGCTTGTTTGATTTGTATAGTCTTTTCGTGAGCCTTTTTTAATTTACAAGTATCGGGATGATATTTTTTTAATAATTCTTTATATTGCCTTTTTAACTCTTCTTTTGTAGGTAGATACTGTAGTTCTAAAATTGATAGTAGTTCATAAAAATTAAAGGGATTCATTAATATAAATTTTAAAAGCATAGCAATTTTTTGTCTATCTTTTTTTTATTTTTTTATAAGATACCTAAACTGATTCAGAATTTTTCTGTTTAAAATTCAAAATCTATCGATAAAACGATTTACTAAAAAGATTTCATTGTTTTATCCAAATCTTCTTAAAAATCATTTCATATAAAGTAATGTTATACAAAGTTGTAGACATAGATTCATTATATAAATATTTATACTTAAATGCAAGAAAAGAAAACAACGCGAATTGGACTTCTTGGGGCAGGTACGGTAGGACAATCATTAATCAAAATCATAGAACGAGAAAAAGAAAGAATCTATAATAATCATGGAATAATAATCGAAATCCATAAAATTGGTGACAGAAGTTATGAAAAAAAGGAAAATCTAAAGAAATATAGATGTACAAAGGATCTTATGGAAGTAATCAATGATCCAAACATCGATATTGTAGTTGAACTCATTGGGGGAATTC
>JBEQAN010000057.1:0-7247 GCA_041640315.1 Leptospiraceae bacterium | reverse complement strand
CAAATTTTGTTCCGAATATAATTAAATCTTCAACATCCTTAGAAGAAAGTAGACTAGTTTCTTCTATAGCATCGGTAAATAAAAGTATACCACCAACCTCTTCTTTTCTTTTTTTCGTGAATTTATATAGATCATGAAGGGTTTCGTATAGGGCATCATAGAGTTTGGTCTTTTTTCCTTTTAATTTGATCTCTTCGAGCTTTGAAAGTAGCTTTTTTTGACTACTTGTAAAATTTTGAACTTTCTTAGAAGAACCATTGATGCTATAAATCGCGATCAAATCGTTCTGTTGTTTTTGTTTTATAAAATTTTCTACGTAAACTTTTAATTTTTGAAAATCTTTTTCTTTAAGAGATAAAGTAGAATCCATCAAGATAGAGTAGATCCTTTCTTTCCTTTTTATGGGTAGTTCTTTTTCTATGTAAAAAGTATCCAAAATTTGAATTTCTTTTGGTATAAGTTGTTCTTCGCCCTCTTGTTTTAACTCTCGTATCTGGATTTCTTCTTTTTGAAGATCAACTGGGATTTGAAGACCTTCTGTAAATTCTAAAATCATTTTTATAGTAGGAGGAGAATCCTTGTCCAATTGAAAATTTTTTAAATATTCATGTTTCTTGACAATGTCTTGAGCTCCTATGGACTCAAAACCACTAAACATAATAATAGCAAAATATAAATAGATCCAGCGCTTCATGGTAATTTTATGCTCCATGAGTTTCTAACATGTTTATCGACTGAATAAAAAATTTTTCTATAAAATTTTACTCGTATTCTATTAGGGCTTCAATTTCTTTTGGATGATTTTTTTTTAGTTTTCTGATTTTCCACCCCAAATTCTTGTATATTTTCTTGAAGGTTTGCCTTTTTAGACAATTTTTTTCTTTTAGTTTCTACATCTTCTTGTTTAAAATTTTGATTATTCCCCCTTTCTTCTTGAGATTTATTCTTTTCTTTTTGATAGAAATCTTCATTCAAAACTTTGATTTCTCTTTGTAAATTTAATCGTTTTATTTTATTTTGCAAAGTGGTTCGTTTGATCTTTAAAGCACTTGCTGTATTAGTAATATTATAATTGAATTTTATTAAATAGTCTTTAATAATTTGAGATTCAATATTATCAATGATTTCATCATAATTTTTATTTTTGTTTAACTCTTCTTCGATAAGTTCCATTAAATTTGATGGTTTGGTTTCATAGTCATGATTTTTTTCAATATCATTTTTTGATGGTTTCTTTTCTACCATGGGCAAAAAAGTAAACAAGTATGCATAAACTTGATTATTTTCAATTAAATTAGTGATATAAACTTTTTTTTTGTATTCTTCCCAATCCCAAACCATAAGTTCTGTATTCAAATTTTGTAAAATAGATTCCGCAATGATCTTTCTTACTATTTCTTTAAAGTAAGCTTCTGCTAAAGCAAGGGTTTTTTTAAAAGGTCCTTTATCGACAATATCTTTTAAAAAATGTTCATTATAAAATATACCATTCCCATTGGGATCTAAAGCAAAAATAGGAAACGGTAAAGATGTTAAAATCATTTCTAATAATTTAATTTTTTCATAATCAATATGATTTTCTTTCGTTTTATCTTCATCTCGTACGATATTATTCTGTAATGTATAGATAAAATGTTTTAGATTATAGTTGATTTCG
The DNA here is from genome assembly GCA_041640315.1 of Leptospiraceae bacterium. Lineage (GTDB taxonomy): Bacteria > Spirochaetota > Leptospiria > Leptospirales > Leptonemataceae > SKYB61. The sequence continues at coordinate 5,590 of JBEQAN010000057.1, read as the reverse complement.
TTTTTTTGCCACATATCGATAAATTTTGCGAAGATATTATAAACGGGTATGGGAGATTTTTCAAAAAACTCCCAAATATGCTCTGGATAAATTTCTCTTGAAATTAAAATATCGGGAATTCGTTCAAATTTTTTATTTAATCGTTCTTTATCAGAAGAATAATGAAGAACTTTTTTTCTTGATAAGAAACCTACTAGATAGGTATCTCCCACAGCATTTTCATCTACTATAGGAATATAAGAAATAGGATATTTAAAAAAAATCCTCACTAAGTCACTTACATCAACGATAGACACAAATTTTTATTTTTCTGAAGTTAACAAGCTTGTCAATGAATTTTTTAACTCTGGGATAAAGTTTTTTATATTTCCGATTTTTTCTGTCAATTCATACTCAAGGATATCTCCCACTGCGACAATATCCATTTCGTTCATGGCAGAAGATAAATCATTTAAAACTTCCATTAGATTCTCTAAGGATGTTTTAATTTCATTATTAATTTTTGTATGTATTAAATTTCTTTCTACTGCACTTGTCAAAATGAAAAAATAAAATTCTAATTGATCGAATAAATTTTGAATTTTAAATAAAGCTTTTTGATCATTTCCCATTTGTAAATTTGTATTTATATCGATTAAATCTTTTTGGATCTGTTCTATTTGATTTTCGAAATCACTTAAATATTCGATAAATTCATGATATGAAATATTTTTTGATAAAAGATGATTAAAAAATTTCATCGCAAAGGAACGTATAACACGAAGTGCTTTTATAAACTGTGGTTTAATAGAATAAAAGTTATCGTTGTTTAAATTTACAGTCAATGCTTTTAATTCTTGCATATTTTCTTTAAGATTTTCATAGTTTTTTTCTGGCATTTTAACTTTTATTTTTTCTATATCGATATTTAAAACACCTACTAAAACTTCTATGAATTCGAAAATCCATTGGATTCCTTCTTTTAATTCTTTTATTTCTTCTTCTTTAAGAGATTCTGACTCAAAAATCTTTGTTCCAACTTCATCTATATAATGATTCAAGGAATATAAAGTATCAATTAACATATCCTGAAAACTTCCTACATAAAAATAGATTGAATCTACTTCGCTTAAAGGTATGTTATTCCAACTTTCGATTTCATCTAATGAATCTTTTTTCTTTAGTTTAAAATCATAAATATATTTTTTATGTTTTTTGAGTTCTTTTTGTAATGAATCATAAAGATCCATAGAAGTTTTTTCGTTTTCTAATTGAATTTCAACCAATTCGTCATTAATATATATATTCATATTGTATCTCCTTTAATTTAATCTTCTTTTTTAATACCTAGTTTATTTTGTAAAAATTTTCCCATATTCTTTGTATTTTGAATATTTGTTTCCATATTACCAAATTTTTTTCTTAACATTTCTTCTTTTCGTCCTAAACTCAATTCTTTATTATAAATTATTTTTTTATTCTGTTTAATTTGTTCTTTTAATAGTTCGATTCGTGATGTAATAATACCTCCCGCAAATCTAACATATGGTTCTAATTCCTGATTCATTTTATATCCCACACCATCATCAATCACAGCATCTTCATTTTTATCGAGTGCGAATAATTCCTTTACAGAGTCGGGATATTGCATTAATACATCGTCTAAGATAGATTCATCTATAGTAAGTAACCCTTGTTTAATATCTTGCCAAGCACTGCCCGGTTTCCCAGTAGATATGCCAATTTGAGCTAAGGTTTTAAACGATGGTTTTAACTTTGTAGGATACGCACTACTCGTAAGAGTTGCTAAAAGAGAAACTAGTCTACGAGCAACAGGATCCCCTGCAAATATTCCACTGGCATCTTCTAACTTTCTAAAACCATCTTCTATCCGTTCATTTGGATTAGAGGAACGATTTAATTCAAAATCTTGATCACGATTGAATTTATCATTTTGTTTTATAAATAACAATAAATCATTATATGCATTAACCCAATCTTTAATTTTTTCTTTAATTTTAGAAATATCATATTCTACTTTTAATTCTACTTCTTTTGATGTTATTTTATGCAAATTTAAAGAAACTCCAGGAATAATGTCTGTTAAATCGTTATTAGAAGATCGATATACTTCCACCCCATTAATAAGGAGTTTTGCATCCTGTGGTGGATCAATTTCATGCAATGGTCTATATACAGTTTCACCTTCAATGATTTTTTTTATTTTGATTTCTTTTACTTGAAATGTCCCACCAAAATTTTTTATAAATTCTATACGATGAATTTTAATCATGTCATTTTCTTCCAACTCGCGAAAAGAAACAGAATAATTTTTTTTATTTTCATAAAAAGGGATCTCATAACTTTTATTTGTTCCAGCACTTTCATAATATAAAATTAATTTCCCTAAGGAGGTACGATTGTCTTTATCTTCTACATCAATTTCTGTGAGTCGTTCTCTTTGGATTTGTGGACCTAAAAGTTCAATATCACCAATTTTATTTTTTATTTCCGGTCCAAGATATAACTTCTCTCTTTCTTTTCGTACTTCTTTTTTTTCTTCTATGTGATATTCAAATTGAAAATGAACTTCTGTAATATTTTCTTGGAGAGGAAAATAATATTCAACTTTCTCTATATTAGAAAAAGAAAAGGTACTTTTTATAATATCGACTGGATTACTGAATTCAGTAGTTTGATACTCTAGTACTTCTTCTTTTTCTTGTTTTTCTCCTTTTTGTCCAATTAGTTCAAGGGATTTTAACAAATCATCTGGATCTTTAAACTGCAATCGTCCTTTTGAACCTGAAATTTTAGAAGTGATACTTAAAATCACTGCATCGGAACGAATGTTTACTGAAGAGATATCATACAAATTGCCAGCTTTTTCTTTTAATAATTTTTCTAAAATTGTTATATTTCCGCCTTTAAAATCAAATTCTACTTCTTGATTGTCTACTAAAATACTAAATTTAGCAGGGGGGAAAATTTCACTTTTTTGAATTTCTCTTGTATGAATCTTATGGTTCTTTGCAAGTTGAAGGATTTGAATCTTTTGATTTATTTCTTCTATGTTGGGAGAAACTGTTCCAGTAATTGCATCATCAGAAGAATAAAGTTTTCTATTAGCAAATGGACCTGTAAAAGAATAGATGTCACGACTTACATCCGAAAGTTTTTTTGCTTTTGTCCTTAATTCCTCCCAAGCCTGTATACGAATCTCATTTCTTCTGTTGTCTTCTTCTAAACGTTTTAATGGAATTCGCTCTACTTCTATTAGTTTAGAAATCACGTTTTGGGTATCGATTCCCGATTGGCTCGGCATAATCCATGGTGCTGGCATAAAAATCCTCTTTTATGAATAAAGTTATAAAAAATTTGTTTCTCTTTATATCGGTAGAAATAAAAAAACCATTATTCATTTGACCATATAAATAGATAAAAAAAAATTCCCAAAAATAAACAACGATTATTATGAGTGAGACAAAAATAAAAAAACTATACAAAGTCCTATTTTATAATTATGGCAAAATTTATGAAATTTTTGCCAAAAACGTTCAACAAAGTAATTTATTTGGATTTATTGAAATAGAGGACATCGTATTCGGAGAAAAATCTCAGGTTCTTGTTGATCCCAACGAAGATGCAATTAAAAAAGAATTCGAAAATACTAAACGATTGTATATACCTATTCATTCCATAGTACGGGTAGAAGAAATTGATAAAGAAGCCTCTTTAAAACCGAGAGTAATTTCTTTAAAAGATCATAATGAACAACCTAAGGTATCTCCCATTTATACACCCCCCGATCCCTTTAAAATGTAATTTTTTAAATATAATTATATCAAAAAATTAAAAAATTTTATTATAAAAATGATTGTGTAAGGATTCTTTTAATCTTAAGAATTTTCTAATAATCTTTTAATTTTATTTTTTAGTTCATTATTATGATATTCTATTTTTAATTCTTTTAAACAATTTACACAAAGACAATCATCAAATTTTTGTTTAATATAATCTCTTTCATCATCATTTAAAGAGATAGTTGAACATTGACACAATAAGATTGAACCTACTTTACATTCAAAGGGAGTATTACACCGAGGACAATATTTGATTTCATGTTTTATCATTTTACTTTTACAAAAATATAATTTGCTTTCTATGCATATTAATTTTTATAAATTTATAACAATTTTTTTTTCAATTTGGATTTCTGAAAAGCTTTTAAGGAAAAAATATTTATTTTTAATTTTGTATATGTCAAAAGAAAAAAAGTTCTTATTATAAAAAATACAATGGTAAGACATATCAAAAGTATATTCCACAAAATACTATCAACATCCTTGATGATAGTATACATGAAGATGTTGTCAGGGAGGAACGCAAACCCTCAAGGTACTACCATCATCTTGATGATAGCGTTAATGAGGCTGCGAGCAAGGATGCTCGCATTACCTTGGGGGGTAAGATAATTTCTCAATCTAAACCTCAACCTCAACCCTTAACTACTAAGGTGTAAGGTGAGATGTTATATGTAAGATAAAATATGAGCGGTAAGGCGTTAGAGGTAAAATGTGAATTATGAGATGTTGTTTTTCGTAGCATTGGGCCGAGCCGCGAGAACCATCAGAGTACTACCATCATCCTGATGGTAGCTTACAAAAATCTGCGAGCAAAGATGCTCACAGTACCTTGGGGGGTGCAAGTTCTTAATCTCTACCTCTACCTTAACCTAATAAAGCGTGAGAGGTGAAATTTAAGGGATGGTTTTGCGAAGGTGCTCGCATGGTCGCGAAAAACCTCAAGGTAATACTATCATCCTAATGATAGCATAAAAGAATCTGCGTGCAGGAATGCTCGCAGTACCTTGAGGGTAGCGAAAATTCTCAACCTCTATCTTAACCTTAATCTCTACCTACTAGGTGTGAGAGATGTTTTTGCGAAGGTGCGGATAGGGACGCGAAAACTCAAGGTACTACCATCATCTTGATGGTAGATTTAAACAGGCTGCAAGCAAGGACACTCCCAGTACCTTGGGGGTGGGTAAGTTCTCTACCTTTACCATAACTTCCCCCCCTCACTCCACAACTTCCCACTCATAACCAACGATATTTCTTTTCTCTTTGTCAAACTCTATCCCCACAAGATAAAGGGGAATCTTCATGGATTTGTATTTTTCTATGTATTTCTTTTCTTTGATTTGTTTTAAGGCTTGCCCTACTTCTTCTTCTGATTTTATAACTTTAAATTCAAAAATAAAAATGGCATGTTTCATAAGAACAACCATATCGATTTTTCCATAGTTTGTAGTATCTTCGCATCGGATATCTAAACCCAAGGAAGCGAAATAACTATAGAATACACTGGCGTAGTATCCTTCGTAATGGTCAATATTGTTTTTTCTATACCAATCTGAGGGAATCGATGCAAAATGAGATTCCATTAATTCTTTAATTTTAGATATATCATTTTTTAGTAGAGCAAGAAAGAGATGATTTTGGATTTTATTTTTTTCCCCAATATTGGAAGTATAGTGATTGAGGATGTAATCATTGAGTGAGGTTTTTACTTCAGTATTGGGGTATGTGAGTTTATAAACATTTCTTGC
>JBEQAN010000056.1:0-7318 GCA_041640315.1 Leptospiraceae bacterium | reverse complement strand
AGTCATACTTACTTCTCGAAGAGGAGCTTGGATAATTCCCAATTATATGTTTGGTTTTCCCGTAGACAAATTTACGGGTCTTCTACATCCTTTAACCCCATATCCCCTTCAAAGAGCAATTTTTACATTGGCTTATAAAATCGCCATTGGAAATTTAGAAAGGTTTGGTTTACCAAAACCAGATCATAAAATTGGACAAGCCCATCCAACCATTTCTCAGGACTTACTTGTTCGTTTTGGTCGTGGTGATATCATCTATAAACCTATGATTGAACGTTATGAGGGAAATACCGTATATTTTAGTGATGGCACGAAAGAAGAAGATGTAGATGTAGTAATCTATTGTACTGGTTATGATGTGAAATTTCCATTTTTTGACGATGAGTTATTAAAAAAATTGAAGATAGAGGGAAATTATGTTCCATTATACTACAGATTGTTTACCCCAGAATTTCCCAATCTATTCTTTGTAGGATTAGTCCAACCCTTAGGAGCAATTATGCCAATAGCAGAACGACAAGGAAAATGGATAGCGAAATACATTAAAAATGAATATGCTCTACCAGATACAGAAACTATGTGGAAATGGATCGATAATTTTCATAAAAAGATGAAGAAGCGTTATGTTGCATCACCTCGTCATACTATGCAAGTAGATTATGATTTATTTATGTACTTAATGAAGAAAGAAATGGAAAGAGGACATAAAAGAGCAAAAAAAATTAAAAACTTAATCAATATAAAACCAGTAGCACAAGAAAAATATAATGCTAAAATTGCAGTATAATAAAAATCTAAATATATAAAAATTTTATATATTTTATATATAATATTTACAAATATTTCTTGATTATTTTAATAATTTTATAGTTCATATCTTTTTAGGTATTTTTATTTGATCTAATACTCCTGTGGTAACACTTCCAATTAATTTTTTTGACCTTAATAACTACTTATATCTTATTAAAGAGAAAAGATGAATCTATGATTTAAATTAAGGCATAAACAACGTACCACCTACTACTGGATTTATCGGAAAATCTAAAATATATAAATCTCAATATTAGGAATAATTAAAAATTATATTGAGATATTTACCTTTAGATATTTTGTAAAAAATTGAACTAAAATGTATTAATGAGAAAATTATATATTATTCTAATTATTATTTAATATTATTTTTTTATATATTTTATATAATATTTTTTTTCTGTTATTGAATAAAAAATATTAAAAAAAAATTTAAACTACCGATGATATGGTTATGATAAAAATCGAAGGACTTCATAATCAATTACAACCACTTGTTGATAAAGGTCAATTAAGTGCTAAAAAAATTGTAGCATTAATAGAATTAAAAGAGATAGTTGAAAAATTTGCAAAAGTTCCATTTATTCCCGAAGAAGAACTCTTACAAATTAAAGAAAAATATGGAACTTTTCCAGATATCTTAACATGGGGTGATTATTTCCAAACGGAGGTAGCATCAAGATATTTTCATTTATCCGACGAAGATTTTATCAAAATCGTAGATACCATACATTTTGATATCATTTCTTCAATTTTAATCTTCAAAAATAAAAGTGATGAATTTAAAAAAAGAATTAAAGAAGAAGCTTTGATCTTAAATGGTTTAGAAAAAGAACAATTCACAGAAGAGGATGAACAAATTTTACATTTATCTATTTTACTTCAATATTTCGAGGAAATGGGCTTAGAAAAAGCAAATATACCAAAAGAAGAAATGGATTGGTTTCAATCTTTTGTTCAAAAATATGAGGCTAAAGTATCTTAAGTTCATCATTTTAATTATAATTTTTTTACAATCTTATCTTTTTGGACAACAAGATGATCAAAAATCAGATATTACTCAATATCGAAATAGCTTTGAACAGTATCAAAACTTAACATATCAACAACTCAAAATTGATATTGAAAATAAAATAAAAAGAGCGCTGGAATTAAAACAAATTAATATGAAAATAGCACTCCAGCGCCTTTTAGAAATCATATATCTTTACCCCGAATATTTTAAAGAAGTGAAGAATCAAGATTTTATTCTAAATGAGATTTTTAATATTTATAAAAATGAAAAATCAATAAAAGATTTTGAACAGTTTCTTCATTCCCTAAAAGAATTAAATTTAATTGATCAAAATGTCGAAGATAAATATAAAGACAAATATAAATCATTTCTTAATTAGCATTGAATCATATAAAATACTTATGCTTGACAAAAATGTAATATTTAAAAATTATATATTATTAAATATTTTTGGTGAAATTTATTAGGTAAGTATGTCATTTTCAATAAAAAATTATGCAAAAAATGCTTATATCTATCTAGAAGATAGAGAGCCAGTACCAAGAGCTTTTTATATTATTCACCAAGGTCAAGTGGAACTGATTCGTGAGGTTGCAACAGTTGGTGTAGAGCAAAGAAAGGTATTAAATAAAGGTGATTTTTTTGGTGTTGAAACTGCAATGACTGGCCATAAACGCATGGAAAGTGCAATTACACTTACCCCTACAACATTAATCGAAGTTCCTCATGATCAATTTCGCATCCTAATCACAAAAAGTACACCATTGGCAATGAAAATAATTCGCTCTTTCTCGATGAAATTAAGAGAATTTGATAGTGCCATAACAAATATTAGTGCTGAAAATTTTAATATAGAAGAGGATCCAAGTCACTTATTTGATTTAGGTAAAGAATGGTATAGACAAAATCGATTTAACCATGCTGCTTATGCATTTCAAAAATACTTACAATACTGCCCTAAGGGTAACAATGTAAGTCAAGCAAAACTATATTTACAAAAAATGAATAAACCCTTAATTCCCCCAAAAGTTTCAAAAACTGAAATCAATCGATTTTATGCTACGGATCAAATTATTTTCTGTGAAAATGAACCTGGCGACGAATTATATATTATTAAGAGAGGTTCGGTAAAAATTTCTAAACTGATCTCTGGTAAAGAAACCATTTTAGCCTTATTAAAAGTCGGTGATATTTTTGGAGAAATGGCTTTACTTGACAATCGACCAAGGAGTGCGACTGCAATAGCTGCAGAAGATTGTGAAGTTGCAGCTATTAATCGACAAAACTTTGATAAATTAGTTATTGAACAACCAATCATGGCAGAAAGATTAATCACATTGCTATCTGAGAGAATTTGGACAGCTTATAGACAATTGGCGAATTTGACCATTTCAGATCCCATAGGAAGATTGTTAGATATGCTATTAATACAACTTGAAAAAGAAAAGATCCCTATCCAATCTAAAGCAGAGCATAACTTTGGGATCTCTGGAAATGACTTATTAAAAATGGTAGGGATGAATCCCGAAAAAGATCAAGAATACATCATTCAATTACTTAAAAAGAAATACATAGTATTAGATCAAGGTACAATACGATGTAAAAATCTAAAAGAACTCCAAAATGAAGTCTCCTTCTTTCGAAAACGATCTGTTAAAAAAAGCAAAAAAACCCTTGTATAATAAAAAATATGAAATTAACAAATATATTCATAACGGGAGCTTGTGGTGGTTTAGGAAAAGTCTTAATAAAAAAACTATCACAAAACGATAATTTTTTTATCATTGCAACTGATGTCCATAAAGAATATAATTTTCATAAAAAGAATGTCATTTATTATCCCTTAGATGTATCTAATTATAAACAATGGGAAAGACTAATCCAACAGATTGAAAAACAATATCCTATTGATATATTAATTAATTTAGCTGGAATCATTATACCCTCATATATATATAATTACAAAAAAGAAGACATTGATAAACAAATCGATATTAATTGCAAAGGAATTATTTATGGATGTACAATTGTTTCTAAATATATGAAAGAAAGAAAACAAGGTCAAATTATTAACATTGCATCATTAGCGGGAGTTGCTCCCATTCCAGGTATCTCTTTATATAGTACATCCAAATTCGCTCTTAGGGGGTTTAGTCTCGCAATTTCACAAGAATTAAAACCTTATAATATTTCTGTATCAGTAGTTTGTCCAGATGCTATAAAAACACCTATGCTTGATTTACAAAAAGATTATGAAGAAGCAGCAATTACATTTTCTAATTTTAGATATTTAACACCAGAGGAAGTAAGCGACATCATTATAAAAAAAGCCATTCAAAAAAAGAAAGTAGAAATTTTAATTCCTTGGTACCGCGGATTTTTAGCAAAATTTGCGAATGTAGCTCCTACTATTATAGATTACTTACTTCCCATTATGAAAAAAATAGGGGAATTTCATCAACGTAAATACAAAGCTTAATGAATGTTTTATGGAGACGGCGGGAGTCGAACCCGCGTCCTGCTGTGCGCATCAAAAGCATCTACATGCTTAGTCGATGTTTTTAGAACTAAAAAGCAGGTACATCGACAACCCACTTTTTAGCCCGGAACAGCTTTTACTTTACATGCCACTGTTCCGCCTGGCATTGTAAAGCCCTCCAATGGTGACACCTTTACTGGATTAGGAGGGGGTCTCCAGTAAAGGCGCTCGCTTTAATTAAGCAGCGAGAGCAAATTCTTCGTTTGCACGTTTTTTTTGGGGTTTTTAGGAGATCCCCAACTCCGCATGCAGCTTTTAATACGATTCACAGCAGTCGAATCCAAATCGTCCCCTCTTTTTGGGTGTAATCATTTCTAATTATAAAAAAAACTTATTGCTTTTTATGTCAATCTTTTTTATTATTGATACTGTTCTGGATAAACTAAAATTCTACTTTTTAAATGTTCTAATTTTGAAATTTGATTATCAAAATAGGGAAGATAGGAAATGCGTCCTTTCCTCGAAGAAACAAAGACAAATAGATCGTCCCCATTATCTTTTGATACAATGGTTTGATAATCTTCCCAATCATTATAAATTTCAAAATGAATGCTTTGTAAATATTTTATGTTATTTAATAACTTTTCAATATAATTTTTTGTCTCTAAATTACAATAGATTTTAATAGGCAAATTTAATTGTTTCGATAAATTAATAATTTTATTAAACCATATAATAAAACCTTCTTCATGTTCAGAGAATGGTGGAATCAATAAAACAATATTCTTATGAATTGGCAATGGTTTTTGAAAATAACATATAAAGATGGTTTTATTGGTACTTTCTAAAATATTTTGTAATTTTTCTCCAAGAATTTTTTCGAGATATCCTCTATCTTTAGGCCAACCAAGAATTAAAATATTTGCCATAATTTCCTTACATACTCTTGTAATCCCCTTAGGAACATTATAATCAACCGTGATAATTGTATCAATCTTCGAATCTTTTACTTCAACATTCGATACATGTTTCTCAAGTTCATGTTTTAAATTTAAAATTCGTTTTTCTGAATATTTATGATCTAGTACTATACTCAAAATGGAAATGCTATTTTTTGACTCTGGATCCTTTATATATATAGAGAATTCTAATAATTTTTCAATATTTTCTATATTGGCAATAGTCACTAAAATTTTTTCTTGAAAACTTTGACTTTTTAATGGTTGAGATAGAATTTCAGCTTTTTCTAAATTCATTTTTTCTTCTATTACAATTTTTTTAGCTGATTTCTCTGTAACAAATGCAGAAAGTATACAAGAGATGAGAATTAACAGTATAGTTGCATTTAATATACTTTTATCAATGATTCCTATTTCATATCCAATTAAAATTATTACCACAGTTGCTGCTGCATGAGATGAGGTTAAACCAAATAATAACTGTCTATTTATAGAAGACATTTTTTTTATTTTTTGATAAATTAAAGCTGCTAACCATTTTGTGAATATTGCTACAACAATCAATGTGACTATAATTGTTAATGTTTCGTAATCTTGAAAGAAAAGTTTTAGATCAACAACCATTCCTACACTAATCATAAAAAATGGTATAAAGATAGCATTACCTATAAATTCAATTCGATTCATCAAAATAGAAGCATTGGGAACAAATCGATTTAAAATTAATCCAGCAATAAATGCTCCTATGATAGGTTCTAAACCCGATATAATGGATAATAAAGCAGATAAAAAAACTACGAATAATATAAAGATAAATTCTGTATATTTTTCGCTTTCTATGACACTTAGAATTTTTCTAATAAATTTCGGAATTACATTGATCATCAAGAAAACATACAAAATGATTGCAACTGAAAAGGTAATTAAGTAAGATAAATTAAATTTTTCTTGATGTATCTTAATAATAAATGAAAATACCAGTAGTGCAAGTGTATCTGTTAAAATTGTACCACCAAGGGCAATTGGTACAATTTTATGTTTCGCAAGTCCTAATCGACTTACAATTGGATAAGATACGAGAGTATGAGTAGAAAACATACTTGAAATTAGTAAACTTGCCAAAAAGCTATAATCAAATACATAGTAAAATACTGGAAATGAAACTGAAAAGGGTATAATAAATGTTATTATGCCAAACAAAATACTATTATATTTATTTAGTATAAATTCATTTAAATCTAATTCGAGACCCGCTATAAACATAATAAACAAGAGTCCCATAATTGAATAAAGATTTAATGCTAAATTCCTTTCGATAAGATTAAATCCATTGGGTCCAATGATGATGCCCGAAATAATTAAAACAATGATATTAGGAATGGGTAACTTTCGTACAAATAGATTTGAAACTAAAATGATTAAAAAAATAAAAAATAAAATTAATACGGGATCTTTAAATGGTAAACTAAATTCATGAACAATATCATGAAAAAATATTTCCATTGATGATCACTAAATTATGATTGATTATTTTTTTATATCAATCTTTTGCTTTTTTTCTCTTTCTAAATTTAGTGAAATAAGATATAAACGATTCAGCATCTTTTCTGTTGCTTTTACTGCTGCTAAAATTTGATCGCTATCTACACCAACTGTTTTAAAAAGTGTTCCATCAAAAGGACTTCGCCAGGTTATTACTGTTTCTACTAGTGCATCTGTTTTCCCTCCGGGTGGTATACGTACTTCATAATCTTCAAGTTCAGCAATGAGCATTTGATTCTTCTTAGAAATTTCTCTTATAGCATTCATAAAAGCATCATACCCACCATCTCCAGTTGCTTCTGCATAATAATCATTTTCTACATAATTCAGCGTAACTTTTGCAATTGGTTCTTGTTTCAACCTTGTTATAATTTCTAAGTCTTTTACGCGAATATAAATCACCTGTGTTCCTTCAAATAAATCTTCTATTAGAAAGGGCAAATCATCAATTGTTACAGTAGATTTTTTTTCTCCTAACTCTTTAATTCGTTCTAATAGGATTAATTCTTAATC
>JBEQAN010000055.1:0-7350 GCA_041640315.1 Leptospiraceae bacterium | reverse complement strand
TGTTTCTTTTATTCATCATTAAAAGACCACGGAATAACTTGCAGATAAATAATAAATAAACTTAGGTATACTTTGTGTAGGTGTATAACTATAGGTAAAAGGATAACCCGCTGCTGTTAAAATTGATTGTATAGTCTGTCCAATGTAAGAGTTTATAATAGAATTGATTAGACCTGTAGTTTTAGCGGGATCAGGAATGAGACCATCCTTATTTGTGGATAATCCAAGTAACTGAACTGCATCATTTAAATAGGGATCGCTGTCATAAAATCTTATATTGGGTCTATAAATTCCCACAACAGAAAATGTAAAATCGCCCATTGAAAAACTAATTGGCAGGTTAATGTATTTTATTCCTTGTAAATTATTTTGTGTTTGATATCCAAGTCCTGGATCAAAACTTAAGCTCATACTATCTTTCTCAAAAATTGGTATGGAATAGCTAATATATGTAAATGTTGAACCTTCCGCTTTATCGCCATTAAATTCTCCATAGAACGTAATGGAAAGAGCTGGTAAAATCTTTGGAGAATATCCCACAAAAAGTTCTGTGAATTGATCAGTACCTGTAACATCTTTTGTAACGTTGGGTAATAGATATGTTACTATTCCTCCAGACATGGTACCTAATTTAGTATCAAAGGAATAACTTAAAGTCAAGTCCACCTCATCTACACGTCTTAAACCTACTGGTTCTTTGTAAAAAGCTGGTGGATATGCTTCCCCTTTAATATAATCTTCGAGAGGTGCAGCATTACTTGCAATGGCAGATTCAACAGTACTAAATGGTACACCATTACCAAAAATACTACCGGCAATGTAGTTTGTATAGGCGCTCGCAACATCACCACTATCATCCGGTCCCAATTGAAGAACTTCGTCTATATCTTTATCCAGTCTATTCGTTAATGCGTAAGAAGTCCAAATATTAAAAGACCAACCTTCTGTAAAATTAAAAGTGATACTTGGTTGTAGTGCTGGAGCAAAATTAAAACTACTAATAGATTTCTTATCCTGTATATATTTATTTTGAAATACATCTACACCGCGAAATACATAAGTAGATACGATAGAAATATCGATATCAATAGAGGGCTCAAATTTATCCTGAGCATATATTCGAGAAACAAAAAGCCCTAAGAAAATAACTAAAGTGATTTTTAACTTAAAGGTTTTAAACATAGTTCCTCCATAAAATTAGTTTCACTCATTATTAAGCAATTATCATTCAAATCTATAGTGCTATATTTTTGTTATATATTCATTTATAATGCTATAAAATTAAGCAAAATGGTGAGGTTTTATTCAAAAATAGAATCAATTCTTAAATAAATTTAGTAATACATGGTTTTCAAGTCCATGAATATGTAACTTTAAAAACTTATACTATATCCCATAGAGATATAATAAATATATTTTGGTATTTGTTGTTGTGGTATATACGTATATTTAAAAGGATAATCTGATTCTTGTAAAAAGGTTTGTAGAGATTGAGAGATAAAAGTGTTTGTGAGGGAATTCAAAAGTCCATTTGTTCTTGCGGGATCGGGAATGAGACCATCTTTGTTTGTAGATAAACCTAATAGTTGAACTGCCTTATTTGAATAAGGGTCATTATCATAAAATCTTCTATCGGGTCTATAAACACCTACAATAGAAAATGTAAAATCTTTTATTTGGATTGAAAAATTTAGATCCAAATACTTTATACCGTATAAATTCTCTTGATGTTGATAAGAAAATCCGGGAATGAGTAAGAAATCAATATTATTTTTTTTTAAGAGAGAAAATGAATAATTCATATAAAGAAAAATTCTATCTGGATTTTCTCCTTGAATCTCTTTACATAGATTAATTGTCATTTTTGATAAATATTCTGGAATAAATTCAATAAAAAGCTCTGTAGAAGAACTGGAATTTTGATTTAAGATTTTATAATTTGGCAAAAAACTATTTATAATACCAATTGAAAATAATCCGTGTTTAAATCCATAAGAATATTTTAAAGTAATATCATATTGATCAAAATATTTTAATCCTACTGGCTCTTTGTAAAAATTTGGCATATTTTTATTATTTGTCATATAAATTTCAGTATTATTGAAATCATTTATGATTTGTTCTATTAAATTTGTGTTATTATTAGTATTTAATATATTATTAAAAAAAAAGTTTAAATAAGTAGTAGCAGTATTACTATTAGTATCTTTGGGCGCTATCTGAAGAACTTCGTCTATATCTTTATCATTTCTATATCTTAGGGCATGGGATGAACTTAAATGAAGAGACCAATTATCAAAAATATAAAAAGTGAAACTTGTTTGAAACACAGGAGCAACATTAAAATTACCAATTGATTTTCTATTCTGATGGAACTGATTTTCAAAAATATCTTCTCCGCAATCAATATAAGTAGAGGAAATCGTAAAATTGAATAGAAACTTAGGTTTAAATTCTTCGTGAGAATAGATTTTATTTAAACATATCAAGAAAATGAATATTATTAAAAAATAATATTTTATATACATGTTGTATCTAACTTTAAAATGATATTGAGAATTAATCTCAATATCATATATATATATAAAATAAATATATATTATTGATTTGAAAATCAAAATTTATAGTTTATATGTGATATAGCTAAAAAAAAAGTAAATTATAATTTCAAGGATACCTTCAAATCTTTTAGGGAACGAATGGTTGCTTAAAGTAGATTTTGGGTAAGGATGCAGTACCTTAATTCATAATTTCTTTAAATATATGTTCTAACGTTGAGATTCAATATAAATTTTGAAAAGATATCATAAAATCCTTATTTTGTAAAATTAAATCATATTTTAAATGTGATTATAGAAATTAAATATCTTTTACGAAAATTTTGCTTAAATAATGACACTGATAAATTAAGATTGCCTTATTGATAAAAAGAAAAAATTAGAAAATATAATGAGTTTTAGTTTAGATAAGGTGGATTTAGAAAAAATCAACGATTATTTACAGAAGGAAAATATTCACTTTTATTTAGTATCTAATTCTCCCAGAAGAAAATGGATTTTGGAAAAAGCAAATTTTAATTTTAAAGTTTTACCGAGTGAATTTAATGAAGAACAGTTTTTGTTAAATTTAACTTCAATTGCAAACAATGATGGGATTTGGGAGGTCAAACAACCGAATCATAAAGAAATCATTCATGAAATTTGTAGTAATTTGGCGATTCAAAAAGCTTTACTAGTTTATGAAGATTTAAAACTTTCTAATGAACAAAAATTTCTATTGCTTTCTGCAGATACTTTCGTTTATTATAATCAATTTTTTTTTACAAAACCCGCTAATGAAGATCAAGCCTTTAAAATGTTAAAATTTTTATCTGGGAAAACCCATACCGTACTTACATCTCATTGTCTCGTAAATCATGAAAAAATTATTTTAAAAAAAGAAATTATGACATTAGTAACCTTTAGAAAAATTAGTGATAAAGAAATTTCAAATTATATAAAAACAAAAGAGCCTCTTGATAAAGCAGGATCATATGCAATACAGGGGGATGGAGCAATTTTTGTGGAAACTATTGTAGGAGATTATCTTAATGTAGTGGGATTATCTCTGAATGCAGTATTTTTTTTACTTAATGAAATGATGATTTAAAACAATAATAGTATTATGGAATATTTATTTGTATATGGCACACTTCTTTCATATTTTCGCCATCCTTTAAATCAAAAAATCCTTAAAGAAGGAAGTTTCTTAGGAAATGGATTTATTTTTGGAAAATTATTTGATTCTGGACATTACCCAGTTGCCATTCCAGATTCAGAATCTATTATTGTGGGGGAAGTTTATAAAATTCCAGAAATTTTATTTTTTGATTTAGATGATTACGAAGATTATAACTTATTGGTTTCAGAAAATTCCCTATTTAGAAGAAAAAAAACAAAAATTTATTTATTGAACCATAAAATCAATATTAGTCGCGATTTTTTAATTAAAAATAAGGAGAAATTTACAAAATTATTTGGTTGGGTATATTGGTATAATCAATCAGTAGATACATTTTCGATTATTGAAGAAGGCGATTATGTTAAATATAAGACTACCAAGAATGATTCTATTTCAAAAAAATAGATTGTCATAGTAAATGTTTTAAAAAGAGTTATTGAGATGACTTTGAATGATTCCCATTCAGAAAATCTTTTAAATCAATTATACCGAATACAAAATATAAAAGACCGTTTATATGAATTAGTGAAGATCCTTCGAGAACACTGTGAATGGGATAAAAAGCAGGATTTCCAAAGCTTAAAACAGTCACTTTTAGAAGAAACCTATGAAGTCTTACAAGGGATTGATGAAGAAAATAAGGAAAAAAAAATCCCAATTTTAAAAGAAGAGTTAGGAGATCTTTTATTTTTAATTCATTTTTATATAAAGTTGTGTGAAGAACAAAATTATTTTACCATTGATGAATTATATCAAAATACAATAGAAAAATTGGTTACAAGACATCCCCATGTATTTAAAAATTTAGAAGTAAAGGATACAAAAGAAATTTTACGAAATTGGGAAGGTTTTAAAAATAAACCCTTTGGAACAAATACTGAATTTTTACCCGCTTTACTACGTGCAGAAAAAATCCAAAAGAAGGCAAGCCTCGAGGGATTTGATTGGCAGGTACAAAAAGATCAAACCCATATTAAAGAGATTATAGAAACTATAAAAAAAGAACTCAATGAATTAGAAAAAGAAATAAATACAACTTCTTCGAAGGATTCTCAAAAGCATTTAGAGTTGGAATTAGGGGATGTATTGTTTAGTATTGTCAATTTAGCAAGACATTTGAATTTATCATCAGAAATTGCTCTACATAAAAGTATAGAAAAATTTATAAAAAGATTTAATAAAGTTATGGAAATTTACAACAATAATGATGAATATAAAAAACTTGATAAAAATAAAACTGAAATTTTAGAATCTATATATCAAAACATCAAACAATCAGAACAATGAAAATTTATCAGGATATATTACTTTCGGAGAAAACCACAATTGGGCTTGGAAATAAAGTAAAATACTTTATAGAATTTTATAATAAAGAAGATATATATAAAATTTTTGAATTTCTAAAAAAAGAGCAATTAAATTATTTTATCTTAGGAGAGGGAAGTAATGTAATTGGTCCAGAAGAATCCTTGGAGATTGCTATTTTACATCCTAAGAACTCCTCAATCATTTTCCGCCTCGATGATGAAGAATTTCAATTTGAGTTTCCAACCTCCATTGAATATAAGGAATTTTATGATATAAACATTCATAAAGAATTATTATATAAAATATTTTATAATAAAAATAAATTAAAAAATATAACTATTATTGCAGATGCTGGAATAAACTGGGATTACTTTGTCTTTTTTTGCATTGTGCATGGTATACAGTCGCTTTTTGCGCTATCAGGTATACCGGGGAAAATTGGTGCAACACCAGTACAAAATGTAGGAGCTTATGGTGAAGAAGTAAAACACTTTATCGAATCAGTAGAAGGTTTTTTTATAAATAATAATTATCGTTTAATAGAAAATCGTATTTCAAATCAAGATTGTAAGTTTGAGTATAGAAATAGTATATTCAAAACACATCTAAATCAATATTTGATCCATAGGGTTATATTTCATTTTCAATTGAATCAAGAAATTTCCATTAAATATAAAGAAGTGCAAGAAACATGGTTGAACTCTACCATAGAGTTGGATGAAAAAGAACAAAATTTTTTTAAAAACATCCCTGAAGAAAACATTAAAAATCAAATTTTAGAATATTATCGATTAAGAAAATGCATCTATTCTATACGAAGAAGAAAAGGTATGATTTTAGATAAACATCTTCCATGGAATAAATCTGCAGGATCATTTTTTATGAATCCCTTCTTGAATGAATTAGAATTTAAAAATCTACAAAATCAAATCAAGAAAAAAAATCCAGAAATCAATATACCGTTTTATAAAGAAAATAATCTTTATAAAATACCATCAGCCTGGTTAATTGAATATGTAGGTTTTTATAAAGGATTTAAAAATAAGGAACAAACCATAGGTATATCGCCTTTTCATTCTCTTGCACTTATAAATTATGATGGCACTGTAAAAGATTTAAAACAATTTATGACTCAAATCCAAGATACGGTATATCAGAAAACGGGAATTTATCTTCAACCAGAACCAATCTTTATTGATGAGGTTATAAATAAATATTGATGAGAATATGATCCTCGAGTGTATTTAGAATGAGTTGATTTTTTATAATTTTATAGGAAATTTCTGGTGAAATATGAATTTTAAATTTTTTTAAATCTTTGTAGGGCAAGTATATGATGGTTTCTTTATTATCAATTAGATTTACTCTTTCGATTTGAAATTCTATTCTTCCACCATTATTCTCTAAATATCCATTGATTGTGATATGAGCTCCTTGATAAGGAAAGGGTCCGAAAAGAAAGTTGTTGTTAAAGATTTCTTTCTTTTTAAGTCCTTTAAAAACATGCAATCTATTTTTATATTCTGAGATTACAAGTTCTCGAAATAGTAAGATTAGCTCTGCGGATGCCCATCCATGGAAGCCATCTCCCATTACACCACCACCAGTCGTAGGATGGATGGCTTCGGGGTATGCAAGTAATGTTCCGCGTTTTTTGATTACACTTTTTAATATTTTTCGAGTAATTTTAGGATAGTTTAACTTTAAAAAACACTGAGCCACCTGTAAACTCAAGTAAATATTAAATCCCGAATGGATAATACTATGAAAAAATAAATTATCTATAAAATATAATTTATAAATCGTTTTTAACGTTTTGGTAATTTCTAAGTTGCTAAGGATATTTAATTGAAGCGGATATAGATCCACAATACTACCTATAATCCCCGGATCAATTCCTCTATTGGGAGCTGCAGTCAGTATGCCATATTTCTCTCTTTCAGCACGACTTATGTAATTAAAATCTGCAATATATTGATTCATTTGTTTTAAAAAATATCTATGATGTTCCTGAAAATTAGGAACAACGGAACATGCATATGCTGCATCTCTAAGACCAGCGATAGACCATAAATTATCCCAAAAGTAATAATCAGAATGTCCCAAATGTTCTGCACTAAAACCAGCGGGCATCAAAACTTTTTTATATCCTTTTCGTCTTTTTCTAATGATCCAATTAGCACCTTTTATGATGGCATATATAGTTTCTTTTAATAATTCTATATCTTTTGTTTTTTTGTAATAATCCACTATGGTCCATATGGCTTGACCTGTAGAATCCCATTCTCCTTCATGGGATTTAAAAAATCCATCGTTTTCTTG
>JBEQAN010000054.1:0-7466 GCA_041640315.1 Leptospiraceae bacterium | reverse complement strand
TGGTAATTCAAACTTTAATGGTTTAATTTTTAAATCTTTTAAAATACTATTTTTTCTATATATTAATGATATTTGATCTTCTGATGGTATTACTTCTGCATTCAAATTCATAAAACTACTCCAGATAAAAGTATAGATGATGATTCTTTTCAGTGTTGTTTTCATGCGATTTTATTTCTCGGGGTATAATTTCGCTTTATAGATAAGATCCTCTCTTAAGAACTCTTGAATTGCTTTTTGAACGTCTTCTACGGTAATAGAATCAATTTGGTTATAATAATCAAAGACAATATGATAATCCCCATAAAGTAATTCATAATAAGTTAAAATATCTGCAAGATAGGCATTAGAACGCATTTTTTTAATGAAATTAGTAAGATAAATTTCTTTTACACGTTTAAGTTCTTTAGGATTTAGACCATGATTTTTGATTGAATTTAACTCCTCTATAATTGATGTTTCAATTGATTGAAATAAATGTTCTAATTCTTTTTTATCTTTCCCTTGAATTGTGGAAATATTAGGATAAATCAACATTAAAAATAAATTTTCGTATCTATCGCCGGGAATAGCAGAGTAAATACTCATTTGTGATACAAGTTTTTGTTGTTCAATCAATTTTTTATGGAATCGTGTATCTGGTCTTCCAATCAATACATCTGATAGGATGTTAAAGATCAAATCTTCTTTTGCTGGAAAATTAGGTTTTTTCCAAGCTAACATCATGATGGGAGAACCTTCTTTTACTATTTCTAAGTCAACTTTTCTATAAGTTAACTTTTGAACTTGATTTCGTGGTATAGGATGAAGAGGTCTTTCCCAATCCCCAAAATATTTTTTTATGATATTTAAAGTTTCCTCTTCATCAAAATTACCTACTACTGCAATGACGGTATTATCGGGTCTATAGTAATTTTTATAATATTGAATTGCTTGTTCTTTTTTAAATCGTAATATATTTTCCATTGGACCAATAGTAGGATAACCATAAGGATGATTTTTATAAATTTCACTTATAAATTTTTCATAAAGATAACCAAAAGGATTATTTTCCACCCGCATTCTTCTTTCTTCTGCGACTACATTTCGCTCTGTATAAAATTCACGAAATACAGAATGTTTAATTCTATCTGATTCTAAGCGTGCCCAAACTTCGATTCTATTAGATGGGAGTTCAATTTGATAGTTTGTTACATCTTCGCTTGTATATGCATTATAACCAGTCTGTCCATGAATAGAATAAATGATGGAATCTTCTTCAGAGATTTGAAATCTTTTTACTTCATTTTCTAAGATTTGTATACGATTTTGGAGTTTTTTTATTTTTTGTTCTATTGATTTTTTTTCGTCTTCCTTAAGATTCTCTTGTAATTTATCATTCAGTTGGTCTAATTTATGATACCATCGATCTAATACATCCAAGTATTTTTTTTCTTTTTCAAAATCAATGGTTCCTACTTTTTGAGTACCTTTAAATAGCATATGTTCCAGCATATGGGCAATTCCAGCAGTTTCTGGGGTTTCATCAGAGGATCCTGCTAAGATTTTCCAATAAAGTGCAACTGTTGGATTTGTTCCATTTTGCATAAAAATTATTTTTAAACCATTGTCTAAGGTGTATTTTTTTATTTTTCTTTTTATATTTTGAAAAATATCTTTTTTTTCTATGGTCTGTGTTTTTATTTCCATAGGATTAGCCTTTATGATGGGACTATGATTTATAAACATTAATACGATTAAGTGAAATAAAATTGCATTTCTTTTATAAAACATGGATAATCTCAATAAAATTATTCTTATCAATATGGACAACTCTTTTTAATGGATTGGAATTTTTTAAAAAGGAATTTTATAGCTCTTATTATAAAAAATTTATATTATTTTTAAAGTAAAATCATAAAGGACAAGAATAATTCTTATCCTTTATGATGGTTGATTTATTTATTTGGAACGATTCTAACTTCTACTCGACGGTTGGCTGGACTTGCACCTGTTCCATCAATGGGTCTATCCCAGGCCCATCCCTTTACTTCTAAGACTCTTGAGGAAGGAAGGTTTAAGAAATTTGCAACGGATTTAGCTCTTTCTAGACTTAATCTTTCGTTTACACTTCTACTACCCGTTCTATCGGTATGTCCCCAAATTTTTACGCCAGTTTCTGGATAGGATTCAAGTGCTTCTTTTAACTTAGAAACATTTTCTTTAGCTACACCTTCTAATTCTGCACTGTTAATTTTAAAATTGATATCGCCATCCATTTTAACCAACAATTCCTTAGTTTCGCCGTTTTCATCAGGAACTTTTTCTAATTGAATCCCTCTACTTCCGAATTGATTTTGTATATCGTCATACATTAAATCGAGATATAGACCTACTCCTAAACCCGCTAAACAACCTGTTGCTAAGCCAACAATTTTTCCTTGATTTTGTTCTTTTTTCTTTTTGAAGATTGCAAAAATATCTTTTTTTCTATCCTTAGCCTCTTTTCCTCTTTGAACTTCATCATATATAGTTCCAAGTGCTAAACCAGCTCCACATCCTAGTCCTGTAGAAATTAGTGTTTTTTTGGTTAAAGAGTCACAATGACCCAATACCAAAGTGAAAATTGTTAGGAATGAAGAATAATAAAAAATTTTTTTTGATTTTAGTAATTTCATAATGATTTAACAAAATTAAGAATTTAAATAAGTCAACATTATTTTACTTGATTTATAATTACAAAAAATTTTTATTAATTTGAAATGTTAAATAAAATCAAGGTATATATGAGTGGTATTTGTGGTTCTGGTATGAAGCCACTCGCATTACTT
Organism: Leptospiraceae bacterium; assembly: GCA_041640315.1. GTDB lineage: Bacteria > Spirochaetota > Leptospiria > Leptospirales > Leptonemataceae > SKYB61. The sequence continues at coordinate 4,656 of JBEQAN010000054.1, read as the reverse complement.
GCATCTAAAAGAGGTTATACAGTTTATGGTTCTGATAAGATCTTAGAAGATCCTAAGCATAAGTGTCATTATTTATTTAAAGTTTATAACATTTATGCAGGTTCAAAGCCTAATCTCGAACTCTTAGAAAAATGCAATTATTATGTCTTTAGCTCTGCTATCATGGATGATCATATCGAAAAGAAGAGAGCCTTTGAACTTGCTCAGAAGAATCAAATTCAAATATTTCATCGGATGGATTTTTTAAATTATCTTTTAAGAGATCATGAAATTCAACTAGTTGTGGCAGGTACTCATGGTAAAACTTCTACGTCTTCTATGGTAGGTTGGTTATTACAGAATTTGTGTTTAAATCCTACAATTATTGTAGGTGGAACGCCCAAGTTTCTACCTCATTCTTTTCGTTATGGTAATGCTTCGATTGCTTGTTATGAATCTGACGAGTCAGATGGATCATTTTTAAAATCAAAAGCACAATATAGACTAATATTAAATATTGATAAAGATCACTTAAACTACTATGGTACATTTAAAGAATTAGTAAAAGCATTTTATGAATTTAGCCTTAACGGAAGAATTTGTATCATTAATAACGATGATTTAGAATTAGTAAAATTTCCCTATCAAAAAAAGAATTTTTATATAGGATATGGTTCTATCCTACCTAATCATGATTTTTATAGATATTTTTTTCTTGGAGAGTTGAAAAATCATATTTTGTATTTTCAAATCTATAAACATGGTTCGATGATTTATAGTTCTAAAAATGAAGGCATTCATTTTAAATTTCCTGGCAATCATTTTTTATGGAATGGGTTAGGTGGAATTGCATTAATCTTTTCATTATTATTGGATTTTCCTACATTGTCAATTCGCTCACTTGGTAATGAAATCTTATCAAGTTTTTCAGTAAATTCATTAATTCGCGTATTAAATCGATTTACTGGAGTAGAAAGAAGGATTGATTACTTAGGATCATTAAATAAAATTGATATTTATGATGATTATGGACATCATCCCAATGAAATCTTAAACGTACTTCAATCTTTAAAACAAATTTATAACAAAGTAGCAATTGTCTTTCAACCTCATCGTTATACAAGAACAAAAGAATTATCAAGAGAATTTGCTAAGGTTTTAGAGATGGCAGATGATATTTATTTATTGCCATTATATTCTGCGGGGGAGCAACCGATAGCGGGTGTTACATCAGAGTTAATAGGTAGATTTATTAGAAAAAATGTTCATTACATTGAAAATCATAAATTTGATGAGTTATTTTATCATGATTATGACTGTATAGTATTTATGGGTGCTGGTGATATTTCAAATCAAATTCGCCAGTATTTAATTCATAAAAGTTTAATAAAATTATAAAATTTTTTATAAATGAAAACTAAAAATGTATATGTAATTGTTGTTACATCCCTTATTTTTATAATTACTGGTTTATTATTTATTTTTATATCAAAGAAAAAAAACGATTTAAATTTTTTTAATCAAACTAAATTGAATGAAAATCAAAATCAACTAAAAAAAGAAAATTTTTGTATATTAAAAATTTTAAATCTTAGAGATAAACAGATATTAATTTTAACATCAAAAAAAAAATTCATTTTAGAGGAAAAATGCTCCAATAAGGATACCACAAATCTTCCCATTTTAAGTTTAAATGTAGAAAATAAAATTACAGAATATTCAAAAAATATTGATTTTTTTGTTGACTCATATATAAATTTAATACATATAAATCCATCTATAATTAATGTAATATCGGAAATTAAGATTGATGAAAACGAATTACAATTTTTTTTAGATTTTAATAAAATTCGTGTTGATATCAAAGACTATAAAGAAAAAAACTGGGAGAAAAAATTTATTTCAATTGTAATATGGCTAAAGAAAAAAAATATACAAAATGCTTTTCTTGATATTAGAGATGAAGACAGTTTACTAATTTTTAATGGTGAATTATGATGAATATTGTTTGTGCGGTTGATTTAGGAAGTTCTTCGATAAAGGTGATTATTGCACGATTTATTGGTATGGATATAGAAATTCTTGGAATTGGACGTTCTGAAAGTAGAGGTATAAAGAATGCTGAAATATTGAACATGGAACATGTCTGTACTTCTATAAAAGAAGCAATTTCAGAAGCAGAGAAAATGTGTGGAATTACCATTCAAGATGTGTATACCAATATAAGCGGTGTTAATGTTAAAGGGGAAAATTCTATGGGTATATACGTAATATCTAATGAAGATCGAATCATTACAAAACAAGATGTAAGTAAAGCTGTGGAAAATGCCACAAATATAAACTTACAATCTGATTATGAAATCATTCATGTTTTGTCGAGAGAATATATAGTAGATAAGAAAAAGAGGGTTACAGACCCCATTGGTATGCCGGGATTTCGACTTGAGTCCATTGTTCATATTGTATCTGCACCTAAAATACAAATCAACAATATATATAAAGTATTTAGTAAGTTAGGGTTAAAAGTAAATGATATCATTTTGAATTCAATTGCTTCTTCAGAAAGTGTCTTAAATGAAGACGAAAAAAATGCTGGATGTATTTTAATTGATTTTGGTTTTGGAACAACGGATGTAATTGTTTATGTAGATGGAGGAGTTTTTCATACTTTTTCATTACCACTTGGATCCGTTCATTTAACTTCAGATTTAGAATATGCATTTAAAATTCCCTTTCAGATTGCAGAGTTTGTAAAAAGACGGGATGGAATTGCAACAAGAGATGATGTGGATCCCACAGAAAAAGTTGAAATCCCATCTACGATAGATAATCCAAAAAAGTTCGTACATTTAATTGATTTAGCTTTAGTTCTTGAATCAAGAGTTGAAGAAATTTTTGAGATCATTTTTAAAATTTTAAAAAAAAGAATTGACATAAGTGTATTAAGAGGTGGTGTTATATTAACTGGTGGTGGTAGTTTATTGCAGGGTACTGAAATAGTGGCGGAGAAGATTTTTCATCTACCTGCGCGAATAGGCAATCCGCATCGGTTAAAAGGATTATCCTCTGAAATCAGTTCCCCAGAATATGCTACCGCTGTTGGTATTTTAGAATTTATTTTTAAACAAAATTTATTAAAAAATGAAACTAATGAAGGAATAAAAAAATTAAGTTCAAAAGATAAAAAAATTATTCACAAGTTAAAAAGCTGGATTTCAGAAAATATATAAACATTTGGGATGAATGGATAAAATGCAACCATAAGAGGAGTTTTTATATATGATAGAAATTGATCAAAGTAAAACATCCCCAACGATTATAAAAGTTGTGGGAGTGGGAGGTGGAGGATCCAATGCAGTAAATCGAATGATTGAGAACGGAATGAATCATGTGGATTTTATTGCAATTAATACCGATGAACAAGCCCTGAAAGTATCAATTGCACCGAATAAAATTGTGATTGGAAAAAAAATTACTAATGGCATGGGAGCAGGAGGTGATCCCGAAAAAGGATTAAGAGCAGCAAAAGAAGATAAAGAAAAAATTATGAAAGCTCTTGAAGGCGCAGATATGGTTTTTATTACTGCTGGCATGGGAGGAGGTACGGGCACAGGTGCAGCATCGGTTGTTGCTGAAATTGCAAAAAATATGGGAGCTCTTACTGTTGGGGTAGTTACTCTTCCTTTTGAATTTGAAGGTAAAGTAAGAGAAAAAAATGCTAAAATGGGCATAGAAGCTTTAAAACAAAATGTAGATACATTAATTTTAATAAAAAATCAGCAAATTTTTCAAATTATTGATCCTAAGGTACCTGCAAAAACAGCCCTAAAGTTGATTGATGAAATTTTATATAATGCGGTAAGAGGAATTTCTGATATCATCAATAAGCCCGGATTGATTAACGTTGATTTTGCTGATGTAAAGAATATTATGAGTGGGTCTGGAGAAGCAGTGCTTGGATTTGGAAAAGGAGTGGGAGAGAATAAAGTAATGGAAGCTGTAAATCAAGCAGTTAATAATGTACTTTTAGAAAATCCCGATATTTCTGGAGCTACAGGTGTTCTTATAAATGTATGTGGTGGAGAAGATCTTACCTTGCAAGTGTGGCGCGATGTATCTGAATTAATTACAAAAGAAGTAGATCCAGAAGCTAATAAAATTATTGGACTAACTATTGATAGTAGTTTAGAAGATGAAGTACATGTAGTAGTGATTGCAACGGGTTTTAAAAATAAACGTAAGAAAGGTTTAAAAAATGCCTTAGACTACGATGTCTCAATCAGTACAACTCCAATTAAAAACGAAAATTTTTATAAAGAGGAGGAAGAAAAAGAATCTGTTAATGTTAAAGCGAAATCCTTTCAAAACATAGTAGCTAATATAACAAAAGATCCTTATCCTTTAAAAAAGGAAAAAGTCAAATCCGAGAAGCCCATAGAGTCTATCAGTTCATTCAATCTTCAAGAAAATTTTACAAAGGATTTTGAACATCCAAATCATATAGAAACAATAAGAGGTGTAGAAAACAAACCTACGAATTTAAAGCATAATATAAATCATAATTTATATCAAAATACTTATAATGTTCATAGAGAAGAAGTTATAAAACCAGATTACTATCCTCCAGAAGATAAAGTTCAATATAAAAATAAAAATTATTTAGAAGACAATTATTTA
>JBEQAN010000053.1:0-7516 GCA_041640315.1 Leptospiraceae bacterium | reverse complement strand
TCATTAGCCTTTATAACTGTCGCTTTTTCTTTGTTATGTTGTGATACAATATGAAAATATACTTGCACAGTTCCTCTATGTTCTTTAAAGATTTTCGCAAGTAAATTTAAGGTTTGTTTCTCAAAGTTTTCTTTATAAATTTTTAAATGTAAGGATTTTTCCAGCTTTTCTTCTATGATATCGCTATTTAAATTATCGATTTCTTGAATAATCACCTGTGCTTGTTGGGTTTCTTCGTCTACTTCTGCAGTTCCTTTTATTATAACAATATTATCTTCGTAAAAGCATTCTCGTTTCTTTTCCAATACGGTTTGAAAAGCAATACATGATACGATACCACTCCAATCTTGTAAAGAAAATCTTCCAAATTCCTTTTTATTTTTATTATGTTTAATCTCGAGTTCTGTAATTACCCCACAAATTTCAACGTCTTGATTCTTCTGTAAATGATAAAGTCTTTCAATTGGTGTTACATTTAATTTTTCTATGAGTTTTTTATATTTATCAAGGGGATGACCAGAGAAATAAATGCCTAAAACCTCTTTTTCTTTTTTGAAATATTCATTTTCCTCGTATTCTATATTTTGGATCTGTGGTTCAGAATAAATTTTCTGTGAAGTTCCAAATAAATCATTTTGTCCATTCATTTTATCTTCTTGTAAACGTTTAGAAAATTCCATTAAAGAATCCAAACTATCTACTAATCCCTTTCGTTTATAACCTAAATTATCGAAACAACCCGCTATGATTAAAGATTCAAGAGCTCTTTTATTACATAATTTTAAATCCATACTTTCCAAAAAATCCACGATACTTTTAAAGGACATCTTTTTATTTCTAACCTCTATAATATGATTGACTACATTTTCTCCAACATTTTTAATCGCATTTAAAGCATATCTAATGGTATTATCATTTTCAATATGAAATAACTTATAAGATTTATTAATGTCGGGTTTTTCTATTTTTATATTTAATTCTTTACTTTCAATAAAATAAGGAGCAAGTTTCTCTGTTTTATCAATTTCACTATTAAGCACTTCGCACATAAATTCAATTGTAAAGTTTGCTTTTAAATAGGCCGTCTGATATACAATTAAAGCATAAGCAGCAGAGTGCGATTTATTAAAACCATATTTCGCAAACTCTGCCATTTGATCATATAAATTTTCAGCAAATTTTTTATCATATCCTCTTGCAACTGCCCCCTCTATAAATAATACCTTCATTTCCTGCATTTTAGATTCTATTTTTTTCCCCATAGCTTTTCTTAAAGCATCCGATTGTCCTTTGGTAAAACCACCAATTTTTTGTGCTATTTGCATTACTTGTTCTTGATATAAAATCACACCATAGGTTTCTTTCAAAATATCTTCTAAGTCTTTATGGGGAAATTCCATTTTTTCGAGACCTTTTTTTCTGTTAATATAAGAATCCGCCATACCCGTTTGTAGGGGTCCTGGTCTATACATAGCTATTAAAGCGATTAAATCTTCAAATACCTCTGGCTGCATTCGAATTACAAAATCTCTCATCCCGGGTGAGGATTCTAATTGAAAAACACCTTTTACTTTACCTGATTGTAAAAGTTTATAAGTTTTTGGATCATCTAAGGGAATTTCATTAAGTTTTATCTCGTAGCCTCTTCTTTGTTTAATACTTTTTAATGTATTATGGATTATAGTTAGGTTTCTTAAACCTAAAAAATCCATTTTTACAAGCCCAATATTAGCAAGAGTATTCATATCAAATTGAGTTACAAGGATTCTTTCTCCATTCTTTTCTTTTGGATTAGCTACTGTTGCGAGTGGTACTAAATTTTCTAAGGGCTCTGGAGCAATTACTACCCCCGCAGCATGAACCCCAGTTTGTCTTGAGTTGCCTTCCAATTTTTTGGCAATTTGAAATATTTTTTTATGTAGTTCACTTTTTTCTACATATTTTTTAAACTCTGGAGATTCTTCTAAGGCAGATTCTAAACTGATTTTTGGTGTATTTGGAATTGCTTGTGAATATAAATTTGCTTCCGAAAAGGGCATTTGAAGTACTCTTGCAACATCTTTTAAACAAGCTTTCGCAGCCATATTGCCATATGTTATAATCTGTGCAACATTCTCATACCCATATTTCTTTTTTACATACTGAATTACCTCTTCTCTTCGCTCAACGCAAAAGTCTACATCAATATCTGGCATTTCTTTTCGTTCTGGATTTAAAAAACGTTCAAATAATAAATTATATCTAATGGGATCTATTTCTGTGATTCCAAGACAATATGCTATTAAAGAACCTGCAGCAGAGCCTCTACCAGGTCCAACGGGAATATCTTGATTTTTTGCCCAATTGATAAAATCCTGAACAATTAAAAAATATCCCCCGAAATCCATGTCAGTAATAACTTTATATTCAAATTCAAATCGTTCTGTTATTTCTGGTGTTATCTTTGGATAACGTCTTTTTAACCCTTCTTCAGCCAACTTTCTTAGATAAGAGTTAATCGTATAGCCTTCTGGAACCTCAAATTTAGGTAGTAATGGATTGCCAAAATTGAAATTTAAATCTACCATATCCCTTATTTTTAAGGTATTATAAAAGGCTTCTGGAATTTCGGGAAATAACTGAAACATTTCTTCGGGTGTTTTAACATAAAATTCCGCATTAAATCCAAATTCAAGGGGTTCATTAATAGTCTTTTTTTGATTGATGCGAAGTAATATATCTTGAATTTCATGATCTTCTTTTGTGAGAAAATGGCTATCATTGGTTAAAACTAAGGGTATATCCCATTTTTTTGCTATTTCAATATTTCCTTTAGCTACAATTTCTTCTTCTTTTAAGCCATGATTTTGGATCTCTAAATAAAAACGGTCTTTTCCAAATATTTCTTTCAAACGCTTTGCAAGTTTTTCTGCTTCTTCGAATTTACCCGTTAAAATTTTTCTTTGAACTTCCCCACCAAGACAAGCAGTTAAACAAATTAAACCTTCATTATATTGTTCTAAAAGTTCATAATCAATTCTGGGTTTTCTGTAAAAACCTTCTATAAAAGAACGAGAGGTAAGTTTAATCAAATTTTTATAACCTGTTAAATTTTGTGCAAGTAATACAAGATGGTAATTATTTCCATCAGAAATATTTTCCATGATTTTCTTTTCTGTTCTCTTACCCGGTGCTACATAAAATTCATTTCCTATGATTGGCTTTATTCCTTCTTTTACAGCTTCTTGATAAAACTGAACAACTCCATACATATTTCCGTGATCTGTAATAGCCACCGCATCCATATGGTGCTCTTTACAATATTTCATAAGGTCTTTAATTCTAATAGCACCATCTAAGAGACTAAAGGTTGTGTGCAAATGGAGATGCGTAAAATTTAATTCTTTCATGGTTTTATCCATAATAAAAAAATCACTAATCAAAAATCAAGTACTTTTAATTTGTTTAGTGATTTTGATTTATATTCTGTATCAATTATATTGATATTATCGTAAAAAAATCCTTAGTACATCATAAAATTGAGCTTAAAAGCCATAAATTATTTCTAAGTCTCGTAATTACAATTTCATAAATTCAAAAATCTTTTTTTTCTTGAGAAATAAAAAAATTACAAATAATTGACATAGAATTCATTTACGAAATTTTACATAAAAAGAAGTCTTATAATGAATATTTAATTTTAACAAATTAAAAAAAAATTTAATATTTTTATAAAATATGGGGGAAAAATAAAATTATAAATGAAGCCATATAAAAACGAAATTTTGATTAAATATTTAAACAAGTATAATATTCCTAAGAGCATAATAAACAAATTATTAAACAATCGAAACTTACAAGTGGATAAAATTTTTCCCGATAATTTATTAAAAATTGCCCTATCTTTAAAATATGGAACACCTTTTACAAAAATTAAACGTTTATTACCACTAATTCCCTATCAAAACCAACTTGAACTTCTAAAATGGAAGGATCAATTACTATCAAGAAACTTGTTGATTTTAGATAATCATAAACTAATCGATCCCTTATCAAATCAATACTTTATCAATTTTAATAAGAATCATTTCAATACTAAACTATACGAAATTTCAGATATTTTAAACATAATAAATGAATATTATGAACAAAAAAACTACGAAAAAGTTTACGAATTATTATCAATATTATTAAAATCCAAAAATTATCTTAATAATCTTGGAGATACGCAAAAGTTATTCTTTTTTGAAATTTATGGCACAACCATTTTAAATCTCTTTTCTGAAAGAACTGCTTTAAAAACTTTTAAAAATTTAATAAAAAACAATAATGAACATTATTTTTATAAATTTGTTGCAATTATCCTTTTGATGAATAAACATTATAAATTTTCTTATACATTCTTTCAATATTACTATAATTTAATACTTCAAAAAAGTATAAAAAATAAAAATATTCTTAGGGAATCCAAAAATATAAAATTTATTATGGATTTGTTAGAGATATTAAAATCCGAAACTTATAAAAGAAAAATAAAAAATCATCAATGATAATGGAGGAACTAAGGAAATGAACTTTATCAATAATCATTTATCAAATGATGAATCTATTGATAGCATTGTCGATGAACTTTTCGAACAATTAAATTTCTTAAAGTTAAAAAAAACTTCAGAAATGTTTTTATCTCTTAATGATAAAATTCTTGAAAAATTTTCAGAAAAATATAGTAGCGTTTTAATTTATTTACTAAACATTTTAGATCACGAAACTACAAGTAAATTAATCTCTAAATTAACAAAAAAATCAATTTTATACTTAATAGAAGAAGAGAGCCGATTACTTTTGTTAAGTACATTTACAATTGGCGAAAGTATAGAAGAATTATCGAAGATCAGTTTTTTAATAGATGAATTAGATGCAAGGGAAAGTGAAAATTTTATTTCAAAAAATAAAGTTAACGAAATTAAAGAAGCTGTAGAACTATTAATGAATTATAGGAATCAAAGAGACTCGAAATTAAAATTCAATTATTTATTAAACTTTGACATTCATGAATTAAATGAACTGATTGATTTAATTTATCAACATAAACCAGTAATCCTATCCATATTACTTGTTTTTTCTCCAGAATCGGTAAAACAATTTTTAATTTCACATATCATTAAAAAATTACCAACTTTTTTAAAGGTATTACCTGCTAATGTTTATGATATTAAGTATTTCTCTTTTTTGAGAAATGATATAGAAAAATTAAAAGAATATCTTTCAGATGATATTATGAATAAATTGGAATATTTAGAGGTGGTAAAAAAAATTGAAACAGGTTTAATTAAAGTTATCCAAGAATTAAATTCATCTCATATAAATGCAAAAGAAAAAAAAGAAAAAATTTTAAACGAGGTTTATGATTTCTTAGTAAACGAAACAGCAGAAATTCAAAACCTCATCTTAATTGACTTAGCGAATAAAGGTTATCTTTCATCGCAAGAACTTGAAATCCTTCAAATTCTTTTTAATCTTAAAAAATAATCAAATGATAAAAAACTCAGCCCTTTTAATGGATTTTAAAGCGATTCTTTCTTCTTCACCCTTTTTGTTAAAGTTAATGATATAACCTTTTTCATAGCTTCGATTTTTATTTAAATGTATAACACTACCATCAAATAATTCAACTAAAATTTCAATACCTCTAAAATTTAGATATTTAAGTAATTCTTTCTCGAAGTTTTTACTTGATAATTTCAAGCGACACCTCCAGAATATTAATCAATTCTTTTGATTAAAATAAACGGTTAGAACTAAGAATTTCATGAATATTTTTTACAAAAGATACAAAAAGATTTATTATTTTAACGATTTATAAAAAAATCTACATTGCTATATATTTATAATAAAATACTTGACGAGAAAAATATTTATAGAGAAATGATCAACTTTACAGAATAAATTTTTAAAAAAGGAGTAAGTATGATTGGAGTGATAGTAAAAGAGGGAGAGAGTATAGATTCAGCATTAAAACGATTTAAAAAAGAATGTGTTAATGCTGGTATTCAAACCGAAATAAAAAAAAGAGAATTTTACGAAAAACCTTCAGAAATCCGCAAGAAAAAAAGAGAAGCTGCAGAAAGAAAAAAAAGAAAAAAAATGTTAATGCTAAAAAAGAAAGAACAAATGTCCAAATAATATACTTCCTTCATTATTCTTTTTACTACCAATGGATGATATAAAAAATAAACTTCTTCAATTAATTCCTATAGAAAATTATGTAAGTCGTTTTGTCTCGTTAAAAAAGCAAGGTAGATATTTGGTAGGACTGTGTCCCTTTCATCATGAAAAAACACCATCGTTTACCATTACCCCAGAAAAAGGAATTTTTTATTGCTTTGGATGTGGAAAAGGTGGGAATTTAATAACATTTGTAATGGAAAAAGAAAATGTCTCTTTTAAAGAGGCATTAGAAATTTTAGCTAATTATGCTGGAATTAAAATTTCTAAATCTAAAACTCATACAGACAATAAATATATCAAATTATTAGAAGACATAAATAAACATTATAGGGAGTTTTTATTGTCTAATGAAGGAACTCCTTATAGGAATTATCTCTTAAATCGCGGTGTGAAAAATGATTCCATCATGAAGTTTCAACTCGGAGCTTCACCTGATAAACCCCAATGGATTTATCATCAATTTCAGCATTATGAAGAGGATTTACTTTATCTTGGGATCATAAAAAAAACTGAACATCAATGTTATGATTTTTTTAGAAACCGTATAATTTTCCCTATTTTTAATACAAATAGTGAAATTATTGGATTTGGTGCAAGAGTGATTGATGATTCAAAACCCAAATATTTAAATTCTCAAGAAAGTAGTATCTTTCATAAGGGTTCGAATTTATATGGAATTAATTTTGCTTTAAACTCTATAAAAAAAAATGATTTTGCTATTATTACAGAAGGCTATTTAGATGTCTTAGGATTACATCAAATTGGCATAGAAAACGTTGTTGCTCCTCTCGGAACATCTTTTACAGAAGATCATAAGAAATTAATTACAAGATATACAAAAAAAATTGTTTTGATGATGGACGGGGATGAAGCAGGTAGAAATTCCATCCTAAAAACACTCGTTCTTTTCGAAGATAATCTTAAAGATATAAAAGTTTTGTTATTACCACAAGATATCGATGCCTTTGATTTTAGCAATATAATCTTAAAAAATGAAATTTTATGGAATAGCTCTGATTTCATGGAACAAAGTATTGATGCGTTGGATTTTATTTTATTACACTTTATGTATCTTAATGAAGATTTAGATTTTTTAAAACTAAGACATCAATCTTTGATAGATTTTTATAAAAATTTAAAAGAATTGTTAAATAAACAAGCGCTCAATTCTGTTTTTAATCGAAAAAATTTATCCGAAAAGCAACAAACTCTCGAAGAATTAAAGAATTACTTATCTAACCTCAGAAATGAATTTATTCAAACTGCGATTATTGAAGAAATTTCTAAGATTACGAATATGGATCTAAAA
>JBEQAN010000052.1:0-7655 GCA_041640315.1 Leptospiraceae bacterium | reverse complement strand
GATAGTTTACTTTTATGAGAAAATTGATTATTTTTAATAGACTTAATAAGTTTTATATAGATTTCTTGAACTATATCATCAATGTATGGCAAAGTTTCGGGTTTAATATATTTTTGAATAGTAAAAAGAACTAATTTTTTTGTTTTTCGAACAAGAGTTTGAATGTCTTTCTCTTTCATGATTTTATTATTTATAATAACCTTTTCTATGTCTTTTAAAGTGCTCTTTATGTTCTTGAATTAAAGCTACTAATTTTTTTCTTTGTTCTGGGTTTAAAGATAAATAAAAAGGATAAATTTCTTCTATATCTTTTAACCGATTTTCCATTAATTCCATATGAAATTCTCGAACTTGCTTTTTTACTTCTTCTTTGTTGATTTTACCATCTTCAAATTGTTTTAGAAAATTGTCATCAAACCAAAATGGAGATTTCTCTAATTGTTGATACCGCTGTTGAATATTATTTTTAATTCTTAATAGTTCTTGGTATTGAGATTCTGTAAGATCTAATTCATTTTTTAAGTATTCAACGAGTTTATTAAGTCTTTCTTCTGGTGGTAAATGTCTAAATCTATAACAATAACTAAATAATAAAGTAAGTAAAATAAGGATGAGTGATATATATGTTTTAATTTTCATATTAACATATGATTTTATTAAAAGAAAAAAAGTTTCAGTATCTACTTTTTTTCTTTTTTAAAGGAAATTTTTCTTTATATCCGATAAAAAATAATAATGTCAATTATCATTTCTATTATCAATTATAAAGGTGGTGTTGGAAAAACTACCATTACACTTAATTTAGCATATGGATTTTCAACTCTTTTAGAAAAAAAAGTATTAATGATAGATTTAGACCCCCAATGTAGTTTGTCAATAAGTGCCATGGATGAATTAAAATGGGTAGAACATATAGAACAAAATGGTTCCATTATTGAAGTGATTCAACAATTTTATAATAGTAAATGGAATTTTGAATATGATTGGATATATCCTTTAGAACAATCCCCTAAGACCTATCTTTTACCCGGTCATTTAAATTTACCAGAATATGAGATGAAATTAGTTTGGAACAAACCATTACATTTATCCTTACAAGAATTTGAAGTTCAAAGATTTTTGATCTTACAAAAACTTTTACAGATGATAAAAAATAATTTTGACATTATCTTATTAGATTGTCCTCCTAATATCTATATGTTATCTAGAAATGCCATCTTGGCGAGTGATTATTATATCATTCCTACAATTCCAGATTTTATTTCTAGTTTTGGAATTCCTTTTATTCATAAGCATATTGAGGATTTGATTCAAAACTGGCATACTAAAACGCAATTTTTAGGAATCATATTAAATCGGGTAAAACAAAATAAACAAGAACTTACAAAAGAACACAAAATAGAATATAATAAATTAAAAGAATCATTTCCAAATAAACTATTTCAACAATTTATAAATGATAGAATTCTTATATCTAGCATAATGCGTAGAAGAATAAATATGTTTCAGGAAACATCCAAACAATTTGAAGTAATAAAATCTGAATTCCGATCCTTAGTATATGAAATACAAGAAAAAATCTCGGATTTTTCCTAAAAAAACTCTAAATAAGATTGATTCTAAGGAATAATTCTTCTATATTATATAAAAGTTTGAATTTAAAATTCCGATAAAAAAAATGAGGTGATTTATGAGATATTCCATAATGTTAGGTTTATTCGTTATAATCTTTTTTTCTTTTAGTGCGTTTGCTCAGCAACCACAACAACAGACACCCCAAGAACAAGCTCCACAAACCATAAGAGAAAATATTCAATCAGATAGTCCTTTAGTCCAAATAGATTTAGAAGATTTTGAACAGGCAGAAGACTGGCATGCAATAACAACATCACCCTTAGGAGAAACGAAAACATTAAAATTAGTACAAAGAGGGGAAATTCGAGCAACTGATGATGAAAATATGAGACCTCCAGAAGGCGAAGCTCTTTCAGTGGAAGTAGATCCAAACAATCCTAATCATGTCCTTGGTGTAAAAACCTATTTTGTTAATAGAGGATTTGATAGGGTAGAAGTTAAGCCACCGCATCCTTATGTTTTAAAGGGAAAAGTTCGGCAATTTTCTATTTGGGTATTAGGTAGGAATTATAGACATACTATGTATTTAAAAGTTCGAGATTATCGCGGAACAATCCATAAAATACGTCTTGGAAGATTAGATTTTTTTGGTTGGAGAAAATTTACTGTTGCAGTTCCAGGTTGGATACCACAAAGTACCCGTTTTTCTTTAATTGATAAGAATATGCACTTTTTAAGTATATTTGTTGTAAGTGATCCTCATGAGGTTGGAGGTGAATTTTATTTTTACGTAGATGGTTTAAAAGCTTTAGTGGATAGATCAGAGTTGGTTTATCCAGGTTCAGAAATTAAAGATAATTGGTAAAAAGAAATAAAAATATACCGATGATAAAATAATAATAGAGGTTATGCATATGAGTTATACAATAAGAATTTTTGTAGTATTATTAGCGGTACTTATATCGTTAAATATAGATGGTGTTCGTGCTGGGGTAGAAACAGCAATTGGAAATGATGTTTCAGAAAGTGAACTAAGAGCTGTTACAGTAGAAAGTTGGGATAGAGATTATTCTGGGGGTGGTTATGGATGGGAAGTGTTTACAGATAAAGATACTAAAACGCGGGGACAATACCAGCCAGTTGCCTCAAATTTACAAGCTGAAAGAGAAGTAAAATTGATTAAAGGCACACCAGCGGATATAAAATACAACATTGGTAAAGAAGATGTAAGGATTCTTGGAATTAAATTTGCATTCACTTTTCCTGGATATAATGTAGTTACGATTCGACCACCTGCTGTCGATCACTATATCATTGAAAGACCAAGACCATATCTAAACGAGCTTGCCTTAGCGGAAAATTATCAAGCACGTTCTTGTTATCAAAATCCGGCTTTATCAACCGTATTTAGAACACAACGAGCACAAATGATTGATTGTATTGTTGGGATTGAGCTACCTGGTGAAGTTCAAAAAATCTCTGTTTGGGTTTTAGGAAGAGGGAATGAATACACTCTTGAAGGTTGGGTAGAGGATTGGCGTGGAGATGTGCATATCTTTAAATTTGGTTCCATTGATTTTGTTGGATGGAGACCCATGACAATTACTATACCGAAGTATATCCCCCAAGCGGTTGATTCCTATCCTCAGATCAAAACATTGGTGTTTAAACAATTTAAATTGCGTTCTACCCCTCAAACTTCTTTGGAAACTGTATATGTATTTTTTGATGAATTAAAAATTTTAACCAATATATTTGAGCCTCATTTTGATGGTGCACAAATTGATTTTGATAGAGCGGATTGTGAAACAAAAAATAGACTTATTAGGATTTTAAGACAACATGCAAGAAACCCAGAAATTTATGAATTGCGTGATTGTTCCAACGCACCTGGTCCAGCGCAACCTATAACCGACCAAAGACCCCAACAGTAACATGAACCGGTTTAAACCGGTTATGTTACTATTTAACAAACATAGGCTTTTCTACTTCTTTTCTAACCTCACTACCACATAATTCTTCTACTAATGCTAGAGCAAATTCAAAGGCTGTACCAGGACCTTTACTTGTGTAGATATTTCGACTTTTTACAACCCTTTCGTCAACATAAGTTCCAGGATAAGATTCTGGTAAGGTATTTGGATGTAGGGTAAATTTGTCATTGCTATTTAGTATATTATGTTTAAGTAATACATTTGGGGCAGCACAAATGGCTCCAATAATTTTATTTTTATTATGGAGTTTTTCTATAATTTCTTTAATTCTTGGATCATTGCTAAGTTTTTTCGCTCCTTCTGAACCACCAGGCAAAACAATAGCATCAAATTCCCAATCTTTAACTTCATCTAAGGTATAGTCAGCAATATGCTTCGTTTTACGAGATGCAATAATTTCTTTTTTATCTAAACCAGCAACAATTACTTCAATATTTGCTCTTCGTAATACATCAATAATAATTATACCTTCCATCTCTTCAAAACCATCTGCTAAAGGAACTAGTACTTTCTTCATATGATAAAAAGAATTAATCATATAAAAATTTGTCAATTCATAAAATCTAAAAATAGTTTTTATACTTGATATAATTTAATATCAAATAAAATTACTAAAAATGAACATATTGGATTGGCCAGAGTTTCAAATTGCTCATGTATGGATATTGTTTTTTATTGTATCTATTATTACCATGATATTTGTTATTTTGTATTATTTAAATAACATTGAAAAAAGAATTTATATCTTTTTTTTATCAATATCAAAGAAAAAGAATTTTAATATAAAAGAAATGGAACTATTTTTAGAGTTTTATCACTATTATAAACAAAAGTACTCTTTATGGAAACGAATAAAAGAAATAAGAAATAAGAATATACTAAAACAAAGACTTTTTGAATGGTATTTTGATAAATTGCAGTATGATAAAGAATCCACCTTATCTTTTATGCGTATTTTAAGACATCTGTTATTTAAGCATCACTTATTGGAAATTATGAGTATCAATGATATAGAGATTTATGAACCTGTAGTTTTTTTTATAAATGAAAAAAGATTTTCCTTAGGATTCGTAATTTCAATTCAGGGGAAACATGAAAAAAGAATGATCATCAATATATTTAAACCAGACATTTTAAATCAAAATAAAAATAAGGAAGCAGTAATCTTTTTTTTTCGACCTACAACTGGCGATTATAAACTAAGAGTAAAATATAAAATTATAAAGCAGGATATAATAAAAGTAGTTCCAATTAGTGATTTTGAAGTAGTAAGTTTTCGATTCATATCTACTGAAAAACTATTTGGATCTATAGTTTTAAAACATAAACGATTACTTTTCGAGACCAGTGAAATTGCATTCTATACAGAAAAATTTTCTTTAAAAGGGATCAAAATATTTCCATCAATAAATTTAAAAAGTGAACTTTTATCTCTTTTAAAAGAACAAAATCTTAACAAAATTAACTGGGATGATTACGATGTGAAGATTCAAATTACTTTAGAAAATCGATCTTTCTCTCTTGATGGAACTATAAAAGATATATATAAACAAGAAGAAAATTGTTATTTAGTCCTATTTAACTTTACAGAAGAACAAGCTAATATAAAAGAGATATTTATGAATTTTATTAAAAATCATGATCCCAAGATTGGGGATTTATAAATATTTAATTTACTAAATTAATTAACTTAAGAAGGAGATTTTATGAAAACAAAAATCTTATTTATTTTAGCATTTTTAATAATTGCGATTGGGATGTTTATCATCTTGTATAAAACGGATTATAATGATAAGAATGATTTTTATAAAAATGTAAATCCTAAAAATGTAAGTGCTTTAAATTCATTTCGAACATCCAATCCAACAAAAAAAGTTCAAATTGATGTTTGGAATGGGAATATATTTCATTAGGAAAAGGTTCAAAAACTATTTTATTTTTACATGGGATGACGGGAGCTTATGATATATGGTGGCAGCAAATAGAGGCACTAAAAAATAAATATCATATCATCACTCTTTCTTATCCAGTGCTAAAGTCATTATCTGAAATAGAGAATGGCATAATTTTTAGAAAAAGAAAATGGTTATGATTTGAATGTAATTGGAACTTCTTTAGGAGGATATATTACTCAGTCTCTTATCTTAATTATTCATAAAATTATCCTCAAATTATTGATAATTTTTTTAGTAAGGAAATGTAATTTTTTATTAGTTTATGATAACGTAAGCATTAATGACTAATCGTTTATACCATTCTTCGGATATCCAAATATAACCGTCATTTCCCCATTTTTTTCCATTTGAATTTTGAAGGTAATATTTTTTTTGTTTTAAATCATATCCAACTATACCGATGGTATGTTTTCCTAAGAATTTCCCTTCTGGTTCGTAGAGATCTTTTTTTAAATTTATAAAATTTTCAGAGATATAGATTGTACTTATAACAATTTGATGATTATAAATAAAACTAGCAATTTGATATATGTCTAAGGGATCAATTCGTGCAAAATTTTGAAGTTTATAATCATTTGCAATTTTTACTATATCTGGAGAAGGTTGGATTTTATAATCATGTGGATAGTATGGCATATGAGTTAAAGGAGCACACCCCGTATCTTTTAAAAGAAAAAGTGTGTCTATGATTTCAATTCCTTCATCTTTACCATTATTTAATAAATTATACAAAAATGTTGGTGAGCATACATAATCTCTTAGATGTTTTTTTTGTTGGATATAATAACTAAATGCTAAATAACCTGTAGCAAATGCAGTACTAGATGCAAGGGGACCCTGATCCATAATTGGTGGTAAGGCAAATAAAATATATCTTTCTGATAAATCAGGATTACGTGGGGTTAATAGTAAGGAAATATTTTTTTCTTTTTCACTCCATCGTGGACCTAAAGGGATTTCATGAAACTGCCATTTTTTTATTTTATTTTCTTTGATTAAAAATTTTGGTCCTTCAATTATTTTACCTGATTCGTCTGTTGTAATACATTGAACTAAAAACAAAAAAATAAATATGAAAGTTGTAGTTAAAATTTGAGTTATTTTGATTGAAAGCATCTTAAAGTAAAAAAATTTACTAATAATGAGAAATGCAATACAAATCAGAATAGCAACTCGGGGCTCGCATCTTGCACTAGCACAAGCTAAGTATGTGGAAAAACTTTTAAATCAAAGAAATTACCAAACCCAAATTGTAATTATTAAAACTACGGGAGATCTCAATTATTCTTCTTTTTCAGAAATTGCTAAAAAGGGAGACGAAGTAAAAGGATTATTTACAAAGGAAATAGAAGAAGCACTTCTTCATCATACCGCAGATATTGCCGTTCATTCCCTTAAAGATTTACCTACGAAAACTCATCCAGACTTAGTTGTAGCAGCATTACCTCAAAGACTAGATTTTAGAGATTATTGGATTTTTTTAAAACAAAAAAAGGTTCAAAATCATTTTCCTTTTATTGAAAATCATGGGAAAGTTGGGACTTCTTCATTTCGAAGAAAATCTTTATTAAAGTTTTTATATCCAAATTTAAGTTGTGTGGATTTACGTGGTAATGTTCCAACTAGGATTAAAAAATTATTTCAGAAAGATGGACCAGATGCGATTTTACTTTCTGGTGCTGGACTTGAACGTTTAAAAAACGAAAAAGATTGGATTGAAAGTGAAATTTTAAATCAAATTGAAATTGTTCCTTTGGATCCAGAAATATTCCCTCCAGCACCAGGACAAGGAACGATTGCGGTTCAATGTAGAGTTCATGATAAAGAGATGATTGAAATTTTAAAAGATATTCATGATCTTCGTTTAGATCCCATTATTAAAATTGAAAGAGGTCTCTTATCGCGATTAGAAGGTGGTTGTCATCTACCCTTAGGAATTCATGCTTCTTATAACGAAGAGCTAAAACTTTATAAAGCAAGTGTTTTTTTGGGAAAAGAATATCCCTATGGAAAAAAAAATAAAGATATTTATATTATAAGATATCATAAGAATCCTGAGAAATTGGTGGAATTTTTATATGATGAATTAATCAAAAAAAATCCTATAGTTGTTTTCGGAAAAGAAGACAAA
>JBEQAN010000051.1:0-7661 GCA_041640315.1 Leptospiraceae bacterium | reverse complement strand
ATTTTTAAGTTAAAACATTTAGAAGAAAATTTAATCAAAAATCCCGATACTCTCGACAACACTGAATTCCACAAAGATGAGACAACTGTGAATAAAAAAGAATCTGATTTGAACATATATTCAAATATTTCTGTAGAAACAGGAGATTATATTGTTTTTCTTGGAGTATACAGTGCTAAGCGTTCGTCGGAAATTCTAAAATACTTAGAAAATAAGAAAATTTTTGATGCCTATAGATTTTATCCATGTACTGGCTTAAATGATTATAATACTTCTAAAACGAATGGTAGTATTTATAGAATCCCTGTAGATAATGGAAAATCTCATAAAATCTTAATTGGTTGTTTTATAGAAAAAGTTGAGGCAGACAAATTTCTAAAGCAATTAATTCAACTCAATAAAGATTTATTCCAAGAAAGCGAAATATTTCAAATTCAGGAATAAAAAAATATAAATATTCATTCCCTAAGTAAGTTTCTACAGAAACCCAAAAATTTTATTTAAAAAATAGCGAATTCATCAAAAAAGTGTATAAAAATTTATAGACAAAAACAATTTTTTTATTTTATAGGAAGTGATGAAAACTAACCATTTGTTTAATTCTAAATCAAATTGGAACCAGTTCTTAATTTTTCTTATTTTATTTATTATGATATCTCAGTTTTTAGAAGTTCCTCTTAAAACCGAGATCTATTCACAAGAACAAACAACGCAACAACAAACTTCTTCTATAGAGGAAAAAATAGAAATCTCAACCAAAGAATCTATTATGGATTGGATTAAAAAAGGTGGTACTACAATGTATATTCTTGGTATAATTTCTTCTATCATTATTGGTTTTTCTTTAGAACGATATTATTTTTTTCGAAAAAGTGGTGCAAGAGTAAAGAATTATTTTAATGAGTTTTCTAAACATTTAAATCAAGGATTAGAAGAACTAGAAGCGTTCTTAAAACAAGATAATCGATTAATTTCAAGGATTTTAAGAAGTGCTTTTATATATAAAAATAAAAAAGACATTAGTTATATAGAAAAACAAATTGAAAATGCCTCTATTATAGAATTAGGAAAATTAGAAAAAGGGTTAAATCTTTTATCAAACTTAGGAAACTTAGCCCCCTTAATAGGATTTTTTGGAACTGTTTTAGGTATGAGAAATAGTTTTATTCAATTTGTTGTAAAAGTGGCTCCCACAGCAAAAGATTTGGCGGGAGGAGTGGAAGAAGCCTTAATTACCACTCAAGCAGGTTTACTCATTGCTATTCCAACTTATTTAATTTATAATTTATTTTTATATTGGATTGATAGTATTTCTATAGAATTAGAACGATGTGGCACTCTCCTTATAAATTCCCTTCAAGAATATGGCGATCAAAATTAAACGAAAAAGTAGAGACCCAGAAGAAATACCTTTAGCAAGCACTGCAGATATCGCTTTTTTACTAATTATTTTTTTTCTTGCTGCTAGTGCAATGTTAGAATTAAAAGGGGTAAAATTACCTTTACCTAAAAAAGATGCTCCACCAATCCAAGTAGAAAAAAAGAATCTTTTTAAAATGGAAATTGATAAAGAACAACGTTTTCTTTATGAAAACCATCTTTATTCTCTAAGAGAAATATTAAATATAATGGAAGAGAAATCAAAGGAAAATCCAGAAATTGTTTTTTCAATCAAAGTAGACCCTGATTGTCCTTCTGAAGTGATACATAAATTGATCTACGGAATGCAACAAAGACAATTGTTTAAATTTTCTTTAACGATAAAAGGATTATGAAGTTAAGAAAACAAAGAAAAAAAGATTTTATTCCTGTTGCAGCTATGGGGGATATAGCATTCTTGCTCTTGATTTTTTATATTTCTACTACCATGTTAACAGAACAAAAACCACGAGATGTATCAATACCAGAGCTTACAACAGAAGTACAATCTTCTCCTTATCCTTTAATTATTTACTTGGATAAAGAATTGATGAATCAAAATAAAGTTTATTTTTATAATCAAGAAATCCCCATAGAAGAGTTAAAAACGAATTTAACAAAAAAAATTTATGAGCTTCCTTCTTCTTTTCGCGTCTATTTAAACATAGAAAAAGATGTACCTTTCAGGGCAATGCATAAAATCATACAAGAATTAAAAGAAGTAGGAATAAAAAATATTATACTAACTACAAAACCAGAGGGTAAAAATTCTTATGATGGGTTTTAATGTGAAATATTTCTTTGATAAATGGGACTTAAAAAATTGGATTATACTTGGTTTTTTGTTGCAGGTTTGTTTAATTATAGTACTAGATTGGATTTATCAATTTTTCCCAGAAGAAAAGAAAGAACCAGTCCAGATTTCTTTATCAACAGAAATGTCATTTGTTGAATATCAAGAACCTCAACCACAGACCTCTCAGAGTCAAACAAGAGAATTATCGGATAAAATTATTGAAACTACAAAAAAAGTAGAGGAGGAACCAATTAATTGGCAAAATGCGGTAGATCCTTCTATGGATTTTACTCAGAGGTATGTTGCAAAAATTGCTGTCAATATTTCACCCGACGATTATCCAGAAAGAGCAAAGCGTTCGAATCTTGGAAAAGTAAAAGTATCAGTAGCTCTTTATATTAGTGCAGAAGGGAAAATTAAAGACGTAAAAATTAACAAAGTTGAGAGTGTTTCTGGCAATATTGATCTTTTTAAACAAGATTTTATTGATGCGGTAAGAAAGATATTTTTAAAAAAATCTCGATTATTAAATCAACCATATCAAATCGATGGTGAATATAAAGATTTTGTATGGTATACAACTGTTACTTTTACACTTGAATGACTATTCATATAATAAGTATTTTTTGTCATTTATATAAAAAAAATATTGTCAAAAGAATTTATCTTTAGTATATTGTATATCTAAATATGAATAAAAGTACTGGATTATTCATTCTATTAACAGGGGGTTTTTTTTTAAGTAGTGTGGTTTCGGTATCTCCCCAAAATCTTGATGTACCGCAAGACCAAAATCATGAATTGAATCTAAACAATGAAAAAAAAGAACAATCTGATGAAAACTCAAATCTGGAGGAAAATCCTTCAACCCTCCAAGAAATAGAAAAACAAAAAATTTTAGAAAATGCAAAAGTTTATCAATGTATCATAAGAGAAAATGACATCATACAGGTTGCTATTTTAGAAAATGGAGATACTTACTTATTTTATGATAATGTATATAATAAAATATTATTAGAAGAGATTAATCCAGAAGATGTTTATATTGTTTGTAGAAGAAATGAAATTATTTTTGAATATAAAAAACCTCTGAGTAATATTAAACATCAAAAAATATTTAAATTAAAGGATAATGAAGTTGAACTTATAGGTTCAAAAAGGCATGATCAAATTCAAGACTATATTGAAGAATTATTTTTAAAAGCTCTTGAGGGAAAAAAAACAGAAATTCTAAAACTTTCATTAAAAAATTTCTCTTTTTCCTACCAATATATCAATAATGAAAGTATCAATCATTTGCTAAATGAAGCTATTGAAAAATCAAATCGGGCACCTACAAGTAAAGCGGTAAATATTTTTGAAGCAACCGGAATTTTGATCACTAAATTAGTATATTACTATCAATTTAATGAAATGGTAAGTGACGATGAACTTTTGGATTTTAAAAAATGGATTTCAGCCTTAGAACAAGTAGGGATTGAAAATTATGAGAATTTTTTTATTCAATATGCGGAAACCCTATTAAAATTAAATGCTCAAAATGGTCTTGAGATATTAAAATATTTAACACAAGTAAGAGAAAATCATATTGACTCTTATATAATTCTTGGAAATTATTTTTGGTTAAAGAATCAAAAAGATAAAGCTAAGGAATATTATAAAAAAGCTCTTGAAAAAAGTAAAATGCAATTGGATCATCCCCTTTCAAATGAAAATAATCAAAATATTTCTAAAATACCAGAGTATATTTATGTTCGTCTTAGCGAATAAGGATTATGTCTACTTGGCGTGAAACCTTTCAATATCATGTCATAAGAATGAATCCTTATTTTAAAAGGATTAAACCACCTATTAAATCTGATGTTAAAATATATCTTGCGGGATATTATGCAAGATTTTTAGATGAAGAATATAAAAAACAAATTAAACCCTATATAATAGAAGATTTAGAAACATTTAAAAATTTTATAAAAAAACATGAATTTAAACTTGGCCAAAATGCTCCAGTATTTTTTTATGCGAAACTAAATGCGGAATATAAAATGTTTCAACTCTTAGAAGAATCTATCAAATATAAAAATTATAAATTTCATAAATTTTACTTAACAGAACCTGCAATTTTGTTTTCCATTACCTCTAATTATTATAGGATGGCTGGTAAATTATATCATGCTCTTTTATTTGAAATATTATATAAAAGAATTCAGGATATTTTTTCTGTATTTCATTATTATACTCAATCATTGGGTTATCATTATAAACAAAAATATTTAGAATCAGAAGAGAAAGAAGAAATCTTAGATGTTTCCATAAGCGACAATGAAATCCATCAATTCTTAAATGAAATCCACATAGAAATTTCGGACGAAAAAAATCAAATCCAAAAAAAAGATTATTATCAATTGGATTTTAACTTAGATCAATTTTTTTTACAATCTTAAAAATATTTGACAAAAACAATTCATCCTTTTCTTTTATAATCATTATGCAGAAGGATACACATAGTAAAACGATTGGATATATTTTATTACTCTTTGGATTTACAGGTTCTCATCGATTTTATTATGGCAAGCCAATAAGTGGAACTATATATTTTTTTACCTTAGGTCTTTTATTCATAGGGTGGATTGTTGATTTTTTTTTAATTCCTTCCATGGATAAAGAGGCGGATCGTATTTATATTCAAGGTCCCATTAATTATGATGTTGCTTGGATCTTGCTTACATATGGGGGAATTTTTGGACTCCATCGTTTTTATATGCGAAAGTGGTTATCAGGTATCATTTATTTTTTTACTGGTGGTCTATTGTTTATGGGAATTATTTATGATTTTTGGACATTGAATCAACAAATATCAGAAATTAATAAACTATATCAGAGATAATTGAGGGAGTTGAACAAGAAGTCATATGAAAATGAAAAGAAAAAAGTTTGATTTGGAAGATCCTTCATTCGTAGCAGTTGATATTTCTTGCTTTAATGGGATTAACCTCTGGGATTACGTTTATTTATATGTATATCAAAAAAACTACATGGTTACTTTCTTTTTATCTTTTATTTGTATTTGGTAATACATATAAGGATATTTTATTATACAAATAAATTTTCTGATAAAAATATAAGACCAGAGTATTTCGATTTCTAATGATACTTTATATTTTTGTTTGGTTTTTTTCTATTATTCATGCTTTCGCAAGTCTTAAAGAATTTTGGTTAGGGAATATTATCTATGACGAAATGTAACAAGAAAAAGCTCTCGAAATAGAAACAGAAATAAAAAAAAGATATGAAATTTGATCTTACCCCATAGAAGAAGTTTTGTTAGAATTTTATGAGAAGATAAAACAGTAAAACTTACAAAGTTTATTTTAAATCAATTGTCTTAGGCTCTGAAATTTAATTTTTATAAAGATTTTTCGAAAGCAATAAAACGTTATACAAATGATGTTTCAACAGATCTTATAGAAAATGTAAGAAATCCAGCAAGATTTGATGAGAATATTCATAAAATTTAAAGACAGCGAAGGCGATAGATAAAATCGATAATGGTCTTGGAATTTTTATTGAAATTAAAAATCCTATGAAGTTATATAAAAAAGCGAATAAGAATATACGAAGCTACCCCTAAACAAGCTATTGATGCAGGTTTAAAAGGGATTGCTTTAGATTATATGATTAGTTTAGTTTTTTAGGAAAATCCTCTTGAAACCTTCTATCAGATTAAAGCTGGACAAGAGCTTTTATTCTATTGTAGTAGAATTAGCTTTGCCTTTTACGATAATTTTATTGAAGAAGAAGGAGGTAAATTTATTTATAAAATCTTACAACTAAGAGAAAAGGAAATAGAGAATCGTTTTACAAGTTTTACTAATGATACTTTCTATCATAATGCAAGAAGGACCTTATAACTTTTAATCGAGCGAATCGATCGAATTGCCTTAGGTATTGGCTATACCATAAAACTTTTTGAATAGCAATTAGCAAATAAACTTCCCTCGATTTTGAATCTTGCAGATTCTACAACTGGTGGCATAGCTACTATACTAGATATTATGCCAATATGGAAATTTTTAGGAGTAAGACTTGCCACCGAAATAGCAATCAATAAAACTTTAAAGAATTGACATTAATTTTTTTATTCTTATTATGGATTTGTCACGATGCAAGAAACTGGTATTATTGAATTCCCCATAAATGAAGTTTATGATAGGATTTTTTATATTTATAATTTAATTCCTAAATTTAGTGAATCTTTATTAGCCTTTCAAGAAGATATAAAAAATGGTAAGATTCTTGAAAATTTTCATGATTTAATTAGACGTTCTGATAAAGAAGTAGAAGTGCCTTTATACGAAATTATTAGTAAAAAGTTCAAAAAAGATAACATCATAGGAGAAATCTATGGCGAAGTATACAAGGATGGTGATTTTAGTTGGTGGATTGATGGTTTGGATGGATCAAGAAATTTTATTCATGGTTCCCCATTATTTTGTATTTCTATCGGTTTGACATATCGCGATAATCCTGTTGCTGGGATCGTTCACATGCCTTACTTAAAAGAGACTTATCATGCTATATTTGGCGAAGGGGCTTTTAAGAATAATCATAGAATTATGGTCTCAAGTACCGCTTCTTTGGATTTAGCGGTCATATCTCATGGAATACCTTTTAATCGAAATGAAGTTTTAAATCGCTTAATAACAGATTTAGCTGCTATGATTTCTGCTGGTACCGGTATTCGGAAATCTGGTTCCGCTATATTGGATTTGTGTTGGACGGCAGAAGGACGAATTGATGGTATGTGGGAAAGAAACCTAAAACCTTGGGATACCTGTGCGGGGTATATCATCCTAAAAGAAGCTGGGGGGAAAATTACTAGTATAGAAGGCAAACCCTACCACATCCAAATAGATAATTTAATTGCTTCCAATGGTATAATACATAATGATATATTAAATGCCTTAAAAAATACGAAAGAGCTAAATTTTAACTAAGAATACTATAAATTAATGATTTTAAAAAAAAATAAAATTTATGATTGATAATTTTATATGGATAAAAAATTAGTTTTTTATGAAAAAACATAATTTGATCAATATTTTTATATTTTTGACAATACTTGGTTTAACAGGAGAGTGTGGGAAAAAAGAAGAAACAAGTCAAAAAAATCCCTTTACTGATCCACAACAAATGGCAGATGTAATATGTAATAAAATGTTTGATTGTATCATGCAAGAAGCGAAGATGATAAATTTACCCAATGGAGAGGTACAAATCAAAACCTTAAAAGAAAATTGTAAATCTACCATGATTCAATATATAGAAAAACAAGCAAAAAAAGAAGTTAAGGAAATTCCTAAGGATGGAGCAACGCAAGAAGAAATCGTAGCATGTTTTAATGCTATTAAAAATGCAACGTGTGAAGAGATAAAAAACAATCAAATAC
>JBEQAN010000050.1:0-7720 GCA_041640315.1 Leptospiraceae bacterium | reverse complement strand
TAAATCGTTAAATAAATCAATGTTTGTTTTCATAATGTATACCTCCTGTAATTTCATATAATTCCATACCAAAAATATGATTCAAATTACAGGAGGTTATCCTTTTTTGATCAGACACAATTAATTGTACACTACCTTTTCTTGCATTTTCTATCGATTTGTATCATTGTTTGATAACTAAAGCTATATGCATGTTTCATTTATTTTGCTATCATACATTCAAATAAAATGAAAAATAAACTCTAATGAGATATTGTGAGATATGAGTAGATATTTTTTGAATTCTTAATGGATTAAATTTTCACTCATAGAAACCTTTATAATTTTGAGTTAAATTTTATCTTAAATCAGTATTTTTAATCATTACTGCCATATGGCATTTCCCCCTCTGGTTGTTATGGTATTTAGTTTCTTTGATTCTTTATGGAATGATTATTATCTACTCTTAAAATCACTAGCGTATTTATTTGTATTTACTTGTAGTTTATAAGAACATGAAGTTCTCTTTTCGGGTTACCCAGAAAATTAAAAAAATAATTCTTATAAAATGCTATTTATTCCTGTAATTACATGCAATTCTATAAATAAAAAAAATACAGAAGATTATCTTTTTAATCAGACACAATTATTATACACTACCGACTAAAAAGGATTTCAGTAACATAAAAACAAAAAAAACTTATATAAATGTCATAAAAATGAAATTAAAATGTAAACAATTTTGTTTTTTAACATTTTATATGATTTTAGAAGAAGAGAAAAATTTGTCTTTAGACATTACGAAGTCTAATGAAGAGATTGAATACGAAGATCATTTGGGAACTCACAAACAACATATTATTGATGATAGTGCTTTTTTACACATAGAACCTATTGAAAGACCTATTTTCTCGGCAAATGAAGTAGGAAAAGTTACGATCATGATTAATCAATTAAAGCAATTAACTGGATATGATTATTCAAAACTTCCTCTCGAAACCTCTTCAACTCAATTAATTTATAATATTTTTCATGATCATCCAAACTTAGACTTTCTGCCTATTGTTAATGAAACGGGATGGATTGTGGGTTATTTTACAAAGAAACAATTTTTATCTCTTATAAGCGAAAATCCTTATAATAGAGAATTACTATTTAGAAAAGATGTACAAGTGAAATCTTTTTTGAATCCCAATGTAGTTTGCCTTAATGCTTATTCTACTCTAACCGAAGCTTCTGAAATTTTAATGAATCGATCTGATGAAATACGCTTTGATCCTTTTGTAGTTACGTTAGATAGGAAATTTTTTGGTATATCTACTGTAGATAAAGTATTAAATGGTATTAATGTATTTTTAAAAAGGGATTTGGAAGCTGTTAAGGAGTCGCAGTTATCTCTGAATAACTTTTTTATTGAACATGAAAAAAAGATAGAAAACACTTTAGACTTTATTTCTTATGTCAGCTTATTACATGGACCGGGTGGTGATTTTGTTAAGAATTACGAAATAAATGATGAATTTTCTTTAGTGGTAATTCTCGATGTTTGTGGAAAGGGGGTTAAGGCTTCTTCCATGGTATTTTCAATAGTTCAATTACTGAACAAAGAAATACAAAGATTAATTGAAACAAATGCCTTTAATGTTCGAAATTTTCATAAATCTTTATTAAAGTTAAACCATGAATTAGTTTTAACAACTTCTTTAGACTTATATGCAACAGCACTTTTTATAGTGGTGAATAAGTTCAAACATATAATTACTATATTTGATTGTGGTCATAATCTAATATGGTTAAAAAGAAAAGATAAAGTATACAAATTAGAAACTATGGAAACTACGAAATCTTCAGAGAATAAAAACACATCATTTCTTGGAATTTCTTTGGATTTTAATGTAATACCTATTTCGTATAAAATCAAAAAAGATGATATTTTATTTTCATGTTCTGATGGAATCACAGAACAAATCAATCCGCAAAAAGAAATGTATATTACAAGAATTGAAAAAATTCTAAGAGAATTTAAAAATGATATGAAAAAAAATAGAAAATTATTACTGAAAGATTGGAATGAATTTAGAGAATTTAGAAGAGTCCGAGATGATGTTTCTTTTTTTATTTTTAAACTTTAATAAGTATTATTATTTAGTAGTTAGAAATTTTTAAGTTTTTTTAATTTTCTAACATTAACACTTTCATAAGATAACATTCCTCATTTTTTGTTCTTCCAAAAAATTACTTTAATTAAGAGATTTTTGTAATATTATCTTGATTTTTAGTTTTATTTAAATTAATTGGAAGTTTGGATTTTTATGAAGGTTCCAGAGGGTTTTTTTTTAAATGGTTGGCATGCTGGTATAAAAAAAAATTACAAAAAAGATTTCGGTTTTATCTTTTGTGAATCAATTGCAAATGCGGCTGCAGTATTTACTCAAAATAAATTTGTTGGAAATCCTGTAATTGTAGGAAGAGAACATATTAAAGATGGATATTTACAATGTATAGTGGTTAATTCAGGAAATTCTAATGTTGCTACTGGCAAAGAAGGATTGGAATTGGCTTATAATACTTGTAAATGGGTGGGGCAAACGCTTAGGATTAAAGAACAAAATGTTATACCCTGTAGCACTGGTGTAATAGGTCGAATGTTGGATGCAGATGTTATGCGAAATGCATGTTTTTCTATTAAAAATTATATGGGAATTGAACCAACTAATTTTTCTGAAGCAATTTTAACAACAGATCAATTTCCAAAATACGAATACTATCAAAAAGAATATACTATTGTGGGTTTTGCTAAAGGTGCTGGAATGATTCAACCTAATATGGCAACAATGTTATCATTTATTATTACGGATATATCTATGGATTCTAATAGTTTAAGAAATTTAATTCATTTTATAACAAATAAAACATTTAATCGAATTTCTGTAGATTCAGATACCTCAACAAGTGATACATTTATCATTATGGCAAATGGAAAATCTTCAATAAAGGTAAAATATAATATTGAAGATTTAGAAGCTTTACAAGCTTTGTCAAAAGAGGAATATTTATTAATCTTAGATTATGTAAATAATCAGAATCATGAAATCTTACCAGAATTAAAAAATCGTATCAAAATTCGTACGAAATTAAATGATGAAGAAGTTGATTTTTTATTGCAAATTTACCGTATATCTTTACAACTTTCAAAAAAAATTTTAAAGGATGGAGAGGGGGCTACAAAAATTTTTCGAATTAATATCTGGAATGCACCAAATAAAAAAATTGCAGAAAAGATTGGTCGTTCCATTATTAATAGTCCCCTTATAAAAACAGCAATTTTTGGTGGAGATCCTAATTGGGGAAGATTTATTATGGCTATTGGAAAAGTGATGGATGAGGAGTTTGATATTTCTAAAATAAAATTGTATTGTAATGACAAAGAGTTTTATCCACGACCTGCTGATTTGGAGCTCTTAGCAAAAGATATGAGCAATCAAGAAATCTATTTTGATTTAGATTTAGGAAATGGAAATGTATATGATAGTTTCTGGGGATGTGACCTAACTTATGATTATGTAAAATTAAATTCTGAATATACAACATAAATGTATTATAGAGATTTTATAAAAAAATATTGGTTAAATTTTGTAATTACAATTTTTACAATTATTTTGTATTTGATTTTTCATTTTTTTTTAGCTTATATCATTCAAAGAGATATTTTAATAGTTATTTTTATCATCATATTATTGTTTATTTTATTCCCAATAAAAGATTTTTTAATTTCCCAACAATTTCTAAGTACCAACTGGGAGTTTTTAATTCATTCGCAGTTTCATCATTTTGAATTCTTGGCAAGATATTTTACATTAGAGGACTTAATTTATGAAGTAACTCCAGAATTGATGATTTGGTTAAAAGTTCCCGAAGCAAGACTATTTATTTTAAACCCTGATAAGAAATCTTTTAATATGTATTATTATAATAAAGGAAGAATTGAAAATATCCATGTGATCTCAAAAAAAAGGATTTTTTATATTATAAAACTTTTAAAGAAATATAATTATATTATCAATAGGGAAAATGAACAATTAACTCATAATGAAGAATATATTTTAAAAAAATTTGGTGTTCATATAGTAGTTCCTTTTTATCATTTAAATCGTTTAATGGGATTTGTAGCTTTTTATCAACCCACTCAGAATCCTTATACTAACAGAGCTTTAGAATTATATGCTATAAAATCAGCATTATTAATTCATGATGAAATATTAAAAAAGAGAATTCAAAATATTTCTAAATACGAAGAAGAATTAAAAATTGCTGAGAAGGTTCGTCAAATGTTGCAATCTTATACTCCTCCCACAATCCCTAACTATCATATTCAAATAAATAAAATTAAATCAGCAACCCTGATTGAATTTTTTTGCTATAATGAAATATATTATATTATTATATTGTCAATTCCTAAGATTAATGGAATTTCAGCGATGATATTATCTGGAAAATTGGGATATATATTTGCATATCTTCACTATCATAAAAATAATTTTAATGTTAAAGAGTTTTTTAAATTTATTTCTTATGATAACGAATTGAATTTAGAAAATTATCCAGTTGAAATTTTGATTATTGAAATAAAATCAGTTGATAATTATATTTACACATATATTGAGAATAATCAGCAGTATTATTTTAAAACTCAAAATAATAGATTTTATAGAATTCCAAATGGTGGTAAAATTTTGTTAAATTATAACGAAGTTTATTTTTTATACTATCGCGAATTTTGTTTATTATCAATAGTAAATATCAAACAAGAATGATGTATATATGAAAAACTTTAATCATTTTTCTTTATTTTATATTTTAGGTATCATATTAATGTTGATATTGTATTATAATTTTTTTAAAATAAATATTTCGAAAGAACCAATTTTTTATTTGTATAACAATAAAATAATTTATGCAGAGGAGGCTTATAAAAATCTTATTTTAAAAAAAATTAAAAAAATTACTCAATTACAGGGAGATAAAATCATAATAGAAACTGGTGATCAAAGTCAATATTTATTAAATAAAAAAGTTTATAATATTGAAGATTTTATAAGGTTATTTTACATCCCCATTTTGCTAAGTATCATTGCTCTTCTATTTTCTATTTGGTTTTATGAAATGTTCCAAGATATATTTTTTTCAATCTTTTTTTTATTAAAATCAATATTTATTTTTGTTTCTCTGTTAGGAATATATTATTTTAATCATGTTTATCATGATATATATTTTACTTTATGGTCTTTAATTTCAATTTTATTTATAAATTCTTATATTAATTTGAATATTCGCTTTCTGGGTAAATCTATAAATACTTTCGTTTTATTAATTGAAACCATCGTAATATCTATTGTCTTTTTATTTTTAATCATTAATGGAATCCCAAAAAAAGAAGAATTTTTATTTGAATTAATGTATCAATCTTTTATTCTCATTTTTATTATATTTATGTTAATTAATCTTTTTAGATTGCTTAGAGAAGATTTAGACAAAATTGATAAACTAAAGATTATAAGTTTTATGATAGGAAATTTTATAGGTTTTATACCAATTCTTCTATTCTTCTATATTTATACAATGAATCTTATAACTTATCTATTTTTATTTTCTATTTATCCATTTTTTATTGCTTATAGTCTTTATCGCATGTATTTAGTACCTAATCAATTAATCGTTACGAAAACTCTTGTAACAGGTTTTATTACAATCTTTTTTATAATTTTGTATTTTACCATAATCTATATTTATGCAAACTATTTTGCATATGAATTTAAAAATTTACGAATTTTTTATGATATCTTTTTTTTAATTTTGTTATCAATTATTATTGATCCAATTCGAATCAAAATTTATAAATATGTTAAAAATAAAATTTTAATCCCAGAAAAGCATTATATTTTTTCGTTGATCCGATTATCAAAAATTTTAGCAAGAATTTCAAGACCTAATGTTGCCATTGAATATTTCTTAAAAGAAGTAGAAACAACCTTAGAAGTAGAAAAATGTTTATTTTTATTTCCACCAGAGATATTCCCCAATATTAATTTAAATAAACGAAATATCATTGAAATTCCTAAGGATGATCCTATATGGCATTATATAAAACCTCAAAAAGTAATTGCAACAAATTATATTGTGTATTCAGCTGGAAATAAAAAGCGATTATTTAATTTGTTAATTACACATAACATTTTACTTTTATTTGGACTAAAAGAAAAAGAATCTTTATATTACAATATATATTTATCAGTATTAAATTTAATTAATATAATATATTTTGCTATTAAAAAACAAGATTTAGTATTGTATAAACAATATTTAGAAAAAGAATCTCCAAATTCCGCATTATTAATTGGAAAACCCAAAAATCGAACGAAATTTTCATTAAAAGAAATTCGCTATTTACAAGAAGTCTCGCGATTAGCTGGTATGATGATCACAAATATCTACACTTTATTTAAAGAAGTTGATAAAAGAAAAAAAGTTCGAAATATCATTCAGTCTGGTAAATTTCAAAGAAAATTAATCTTTCATAAAGAAAATTTCCCCATGGGTATTAAGATTCAATTTTTTAATCAACCTGTTCTATCAGTCTCTGGGGATTATGTGGATATTATACCTATCAATAATGATAAGATCGCAATTTTTCTTGGTGATGTAAGTGGACATGGACTTGGAACTGGATATCTTGTAAGTGCAATTCGTTCTATAGTTCATTATGCCATTCAACAACAGATGTCTCTTAAAGAAATCATCAGCCTAATTAATATTTTTCTTAATGATCGTTATAGTGGTTATGAATTTTTAACGCTTTTTGCTTTTACATTAGAAATATCGTCTGGAAGAATGTCATTTATTAATGCTGCTCATCCTGGAATTTTTATAAAAAATAAAAATGAGCCCATTTATAAAATTGAAAATACACAAAGACTATTAGGAATATCTTCTGATGATTATAAAGTTCATGAACTAAAAATTGAACCAGAGACCAAAATTTTTTTATTTTCTGATGGTGTACTGGAAACCATTAGTAATAAAAACGAATTATTTGGAGAGGAACGCCTAAGACACTTTTTAGACGAAAATGCTGATTTACCCTTAGAAGAAATTTCGAAAAAGCTATTACAAACCCTCGAAGAGTTTCGTGGTAGTAAAGAATTTCAGGATGATACAACTTTTCTTGTAATTGAATATAATCCTCCTAAAAATATACTTGAGCAGATCTTAAGAAATATTTTTAAAGCATTTCCTTGAATATAGACAAAAATTATCTCATTTACTTAGAAGAAAAATATAAAGATGCTTATTATATCAATACAGATCCATTAAAATATGTTTATTTATTTCAAAATGAACAAGATAAAGAAATTATTGCTTTAATTGTTGCATTATTTGCTTATGGCAATATCAAAGCAATGTTTCGATTTTTAGATCATTTGATTTTGTTTCTTTCTCCAAGTCCATATAAAAGATTAATAGAATTTAACGAAAAAATGGAATTAAATTTATATTATCGCTTTCAAGATAGACAAGATATAAAATATATATTTTTAGTTTTTAAGGAAATTTTAAAATATAAAGATCATTATATTTTTAAAAATTTGTTTTATAAGGAGCCTAAAAATAAAGAAATAAATATTTATGAATATATTGATATATTTATAAATAATATTAATAAAATAATCCCAAAAAAATACTT
>JBEQAN010000049.1:0-7733 GCA_041640315.1 Leptospiraceae bacterium | reverse complement strand
CCTTCTTTATCCTCTCCATCTTCTGCTAATTCTACTATCCCCTTTGTTGTGGTAGTTGCTGGTTTTAACCGCGGATCGTTTCCTTGAACTGCACAGTCTGGATTCTCTTCTCCAAGCCTTGCAAAACGCATGATTCCTTTAAATTCAGTAGATGCTTCTCTTAACCTTGGATCATTACTTTGAACTACTAGATTGGGTTTACTTTCTCCTAATTTCGCTAATTTTACAATTCCATAGGAATTTTCTGTTGCAAGTTTTAATCGCCTGTCATTCCCTTGTACTACTACTCCCTCTCTATCCTCACCATCTTCTGCTAATTCTACTATCCCTTTTCTTGTGGTGGTTGCTGGTTTTAACCGATCATCATTACTTTGAACCGCATATAATGGTTTTTCCTCTCCATTTCTTGCAAACCGAACAATACCCGGAAGATCTTCTGTTGCAAGTTTCAATCGCCTGTCATTCCCTTGTACTACTACTCCCTCTCTATCCTCCCCATCAGATGCAAGTTCTACTATTCCTTTAGAGCTCGTAGTTGCATCCCTTAAACGTCTATCATTGGCTTGAACTGCTACACCTTCTTTTACTTCTCCATCTAATGCTAGCCTTACAATTCCAGATCGAAGAACGGATGCATAAGGTATATTTGCCATGGAAATATTGAGTTGTTTCTTTTCTAAGGGGTCTGACTCTGCATATAATTCTAATTCAATGATTTGAGAAATATACTTCCCCTCTTTTGTTCTACCATTTTCTTTAATATGGATTTTTAAATATCTCATATTAATCGGATAGAATTTCCAGCTATACCACGTAGCTGGTTCTGTAAAAAAGCTATTCTCTTCGATTAAACTATGCCAAGTAATATGATCATCGCTATAGGAAATTACAAAACCCAAAGGGAAGTATGTTTCTATACTATTTTTTGATAACATTCTAATTTGACTTACACGATTAATTGATCCAAGATCAATTTCGATGAATTCTTCTTTATCTTCCTTTTTAAGAGAGCTCGACCAACCGTATTCTTTTCTGGTATCAATTAAATTCTCTTTTACCCATAAACGATCCAATTGACTCGATACTTTAATATCAACAATACCAGAAATACCAATTTGAATATTTCCTATCGCTACCCTATATACACCCCTATGAGATCTATGGTTCATACAAACAAATTTAATATACCTAGCTTGGATTAGAGAAAAGTTCCATACATACTCAAAATTATTTTGAAGTTGAAATCCCGCTTCTCTTATAATTGGTTCCCATACCATGCCATCCATTGAAATTTCAAAACGGAATATATCGGGGAAAAGAAAGGGATAATCGCGATGTTTTGAGATCTTAATCTGATTAAAACTAATTACTTCATTATGGATAAATTGGATTGTTTCTATATCTGGATAATCCTTTGGTGATGATATAAATTCTTCAAGATACCCCATTTCATTAAGTTTATAATTTCCATTTGTCTTGATCTCATGAAATGAATACACATAAGGGTGTGATATTCTAACACTCATATTTCCTCCAAGAATTTCTTATAGCTAAATTTGTTTTAGGATTTACACTATCAAACAAAATCTTTTCAGAAAGTTTTACTAAGATGTTTTTCAAATAAAGTGGCAATTCGTCAGAAAAAATAAAATAACCATTTCGTTCTTGAATAAATGCATTTTGGATCAATTCAAAGCTACCTTCAGAAATTTTATATTTTAATTCATTCAGAATCTCTTCGAGGTTGGAAGATTTTGAATATTTTTTAGACAAGATTTTGTAAATGGTTTCTGGATTTACTGGTAAATCCCCTAATTTAGCCTCGGAAATCGCTAAATCCACTTCTCTACTCCCAAACTCTTCTCTTAATTTTAAAAAAGGATCTTCTTGTTTTTCTTTAGAATCTATTTTCTGTTCATGTACTTCCCTGTACGGTACCTGGTTATTAATTGATATTTGGATCTGGTTATATGGTAGTACGGCATTTTGAGTTTGTGGGGGTTCGTTCTTTGTACCTATGGGTGATATTTTATTATTATCGTAGATGGTATTTTGCTGCCCCCCACCGGGATCTTTTTGTGTTCCTCTGGGGGGAATCCAATCAAACCTAAAATGATAAATGGTATTTTTTCGGCCAGTTCCAAGAGTAATACTAATTAGACCCAATTCAATCAATTCTTTTCTAGCATTTCTTAAACTTGATTTCTGCTTAAATCCAGTCAATTCTAAGAGTTTTTTGGTTCCCGGATATACGGGAGAAAAATTTCTATCAGTAAAACGTAGTAATACTGGGTATAGTGTCCGTGCTGCGGGAGACATTTTTGCCCAAATTCCTGCATCAATTAATTCGCATACAAACTTAAAATACGTAAATTCGTGATTCATAAATAAACCCCTATAATTTTTTATTAATTTGGGGCTCCTTTTTGGGTTGACTTTTTATAAGGCAGGTTTAAATTGTCATTATCCATTCATTCCCAAATGGAAGCCCCAACCCCTCCTATCTATGTGAGGGGTATTTTTTTCTGCCTTGAATTTTTGTATTATACTATTTATGTCGTATTGTTTTTAACAGTCAAGTACTTTTGAGTACTTTACATTCATTTAGTTAAAAATTTTTTTAATATTTTTTAAATATCTTAGTACTTGTTAAGATATATTCATTATAAAAAAGGGTTTTAAAAAGATTCATAAATAAAAAATAGATTTAAAAAAATATATTCTATAATAAAAAAAATTATAAAAAATATTTCTTAAAAATAAAAAAATTTATTTTTATTTAAAAAATTATCTTTATTTTTTATATGGGTTTACACTGGAAAATATTAAGACTCAGTAAAATTAGAAAGATTGTCAAATAACCATTTCTCTATTTTCTTTGCAAGTTTTAAGTCATTCGTTGTAATTGTAATGACATTTTTATTTCTGATGATATTGATTGGTTCTTGGTGTTGGGTTTCGTCTAATTTTTCTTTATTTGGATTTGGAAGTTGTCTTTCATGTTCTTTTACAATTGTTTTTTTGTTATAGATTTTTGCATCTTTTACGGTTTTGATCTCTCCCGAAGAAACAGCCTCGATAAAGTGTTCAATTGTACCTTTTTTATAAGCTTGAGCAGCTTGAATTAAAAAATTTTTATTATAGAATCCAAGTTGTTTTAATCTTTCAATAATTTCACTTGGTAGTTGAGCTATACTTAAAATTTCAGAAACATAATTACGGGATTTAGATATTAATTTACTTAGCTCTAGATCAGTAAGATTTTCTTGTTGTTTTAATTTCAACATTGCTTCAACTTCTTCTTCTGGTGTTAAGTCTTCTCTTTGAAGATTTTCTATTAGTGCAATCCTAAAATAATCCTTAGCATTTCTAGAGATCACTTTACATTCTACTTCCTTCCATTCTAAAAGATTAACAGCATGAAATCTCCTCTCTCCTGCTATGATTCTATAATGATCATCTTCTTTATATACTACAATGGGAGAAAGTAAACCATCTTTTTTTATACTTTCTGCTAATTCTTCTATACCAATTTTTGTATTTTTTCTTGGTTGTGTTTCTGAAGGTATAATTTTATGGATGGGAATTTTTAAGATTATCCCATCCAATTTTTCTGCTTGAAAAATATCCGCTAATGTTCCTAATTTTTTAGCTTTTGAGCTCATTTAAAAGTTCCTCGGTAAAACTTAAATATTCATTAGCTTGGTTGCTATCTGGAGCATAATCTATAATACTTTTTTTTGCTAAGTGACTTTCTCCAATCACAACTCCTTGTGAAATAGAAGTTTTGAATACGGGAAAAAATTGTGTAATGACTGGTAAAATTGTTCTCGTAAGAACTGTCCGCGGACGTAATTGAGTTACTAAAGCCCCCGCTATTTTTAGGTCTGGATTAATTCTTCTTTTAATGGAATCTATGGTATTTTTTAATCCCGTCATACCATCAACAGAGAATTTCTCAGCCTGGGCAGGAATTACTACATGGGTAGATGCAACAAGTGCATTTATGGTAAAAATAGAAAGAGAGGGAGGACAATCAATGATAATGAATTGAAAATCCTCTAATTCTGAAATAGCATCTCTTAGAATATAAGGTGCATCAACACTTATTCCCATGGATTCCACTTCTGCTAAAGTGATTTTTGAGGGGGCAAGATAAAGATTTTCTACATTGGTTTTAATAATAATATCTCTAATGTTCAATCCTTGAGTGAATACATTATAAAGGGTTTTCTCAAGAGAATCCGGATTTGTAAATATACCCGTAGAATTCGCTTGAGGATCAATGTCAACAAGTAATGTTTTATAATTTTTTTTTGCTAGGGCACAGGATAAATTGATGGCTGTTGTGGTTTTTCCTTCGCCGCCTTTTTGATTTGTGATTGCAATTACGTATCTCTTATTATTTTTATTCACAATGTTAAAGCATTTTGATTCCTTATGCTGACAATCATTTTTTCAAAAATTCTAAGCAAAAAATTATAACAAAATGAAAACCCAGAATTTATAAACATAAAGAATTTTTTATTTTTAAAAATTCATGGTCGGACATCCGACTTTGAAAGAATATAATTGATTTTAATTTTTTCAGAGCTATAATGTCGGATGTCCGACATTACAACTTTTTATGGAATATATCATAAAGAGATGGGATTTTAGTTATAATCTTTTATTATGAAATTTTAAAAATTTTATCTTTGACTCAATCATAAATTTTTTTATTCCATGAAGGATAAAAATAGTATAAAAACTATAAATCTTAGATTTTATTGTTTGAGATTTTTCAAAACTACTTAGCAAAAATATTAAAACTGAAATGAAAATAAATACTTTTTTTAAAAGTTTAGAAGTGGATCGTTTTATTGATGAAATTTAAAAAATTCGTGTTTAAAAATCTATGTTTTTTTACATTAATTTTTTTAAATGTACATTGATGACGATAATTTATAAAATGAATGAAATTCTTAAAGAGCTCTATAAAAAGATATATAACAATAAAAAAGAGTCCATATTAAGTAAATTAAATTTTGAATATGCTCTATTTTATGTATCCGACCACAAAGAATTTAGTTTGATACGAGGAAATGGTATCTTCTCAGATAAGCAATTTATAGAAGATTTTGAAAGAAATTATAGATTATGGGATAATGTTTTTACAGATCAAATTTATAGATTTCATTTTAAAAGTTTACCATTTATTGTGATGATTGATAATCCCAATGAAATAAAATTTTTGATATTTATTAGATCAAATTGGATCACAAACCAACTAGATGCGCAGAGTTTATATTTGATTTTTTTGATGGAAATTGATTATATTTTGCACGCATATGATGAATTACCAATCTGGTACCAAGACTTGTTGTGGAATCATATTCATAAAAAATCACCCTTGATGATTCTTTCTGAAATGGGTTCCTTAGAGGATTTATTTATTGATTCATTTACTCGAATCAAAGTGGGGAAAACAGATAATGTAGTAGTTTTTGAAACTTTAAATTTAGATGAAAAAGTGCAGATGTTTGAATTATTTGGTTGTGATCCAGGCGAGAGGTTAAAAACAGAAAGAATCATTCCTTTAATAGAAATTCAATCTGATATTTTTATCATTAAAGAAATAACATTTTTAACTAAGGAAGTTCAGAAGTCTTTATTAAACTTTTTTATAGAAAATAAAGAAAAAATTAAACAATCTTATTGGATTTTTACGTCTAATTATGACATTGAAAAAATGGTAAAATATCAGCAATTTAATAAAGAGTTGTGGGAATTTTTGAAATTAAATCTTGTAATCTTACCACCATTACGTAAGGTGGGGCAGCAGTTATTGAACGAAGTTCATAAATATATAGATTATTTATCTAAAACATATAGAAAAAAAATTAAACTTTCTCAGGAAGCTATGGATAGAATTTTAGCATATGAATGGCCTGGTAATTTAGAAGAATTATATCTCACGTTGGAAAGTGCATTTATTTTAAGTAGAGATGATACTATAGAAGAAAAAGATCTTGCTTTCGGGCTATGGAACATAGATGAGAAAAAAGATTTGAATTTGAGGAAAAATATAGAAAATCTAGAAAAAAAATTTATATTAAAAGCATATAGATTGTTAGGAGGCAATCAAGTTCATATGGCAAATACCTTAGGAATATCGAGAGGGTCCTTACAATATAAATTACAAAAATATGGAATTAAGATCTATGATTAAAGAAATTATAAGATTTAACGTTGGAAATTATAAATATTTGATTCATCAAGATTTAAAAAAATTTGTTGTTATTAATAAAGAAATTGAAAGTGAAAAAATTGAAAATTTGATCTTAGAAAAGGGTAGGGGATTTCCTGCAATACTTTTCATTGGAGAGGATTTAATACCTAAAGTAGAAAAACTAAATGACATTAATTTAATTCCAGTGAAGAAGAAATTTATAGAGTTTTTTTATGTCATGAAAGAAACGAATCAACAACATCGGATTTCTATCAATGTGAACCTCAATATAGAATATTTTCCTGTTTTTGTTTTATATATAAAAGATTATAAAAAAGAACCTATTTTACCTATTCCGAATTCCAAAGTGGATTTAGTTGTATTTTCTCCCTATCTATCAAGGTTGGATAAACTTCAGATTAAGATAAATTTTCCTAAGAGTAGATTGGTACAAGCGGGAGAATATAAAGAGAATTTAACAGAAAAGGATATGAATAATTACAGAATCACTGATTTTGTTGATAAATTTGGAATGGATATTATATCAAAAAATCCAATTTATGCTGCGAGATATTATTTAAGAAAGCTGGATTTTGAGAATTTATATAGTTTACCATCAAAAGTATTTTGTAATGATGAAGAGTTAAAAATGATCTTGGAATTTCTAAGAATTGTCATAGAAAATAAGAATAAAAGTAGAGAATTAGAAATTCACAAGAGTAAATTTATTGATTTATATCTATATTATCAATTTATCTATTTAATTGTAAGTAAAAAATATCAAGAATTAGAAGAATTCTATCAACAAAATGAAGAAAAAATTAAGAAGCAAATTATTAGTAGTAATATAATTAAATTTATTTCAAATTATAAAATGATGATTGAACAAAAAAATAAACGATTAACTAAAGAAGATGAGATTAAGCTCTGGGAAATTGAAATGTTATTAAAATAAAGGTCTAAGCTAAGAAAATTTAAATATTTTATAATATTAAATATAGAACTTTTTTATCTAAAAATACTAAACATATATGTAGATTTTTTTAAAAGAAAATTATAAAAAATGATTGAATTTTCCTGAAAATGAACAATTTTTGAGCATATGTTAAAAATATTGAAATATTTTGGAGTTATAAATATAATAATTTTATTCTATAGTATTCATTCATTATATAGTGTTCAAATCCATGCTAATCTCTTACAAAATCAAATCATAACTAATACAAAAATAACAGCTAGTTCTAATTTAAATCTAATATCTCCTCATAAAGCAAAATTTGAAAACTTTCAAATCACCGCTAATGCTTTAAATCAAAATCGCATAATATTAAAGAAAGAAAAAAATATTGTTAATGTAAAGAACCATCCAATCTTAGTCAAAAACGCTGCATCTAAAATAATTTTTAATCAATATGATTCTATTACAAACAATCAACTCTTGATTCAAGAACTTCTTAGGAATAAATTTCATTTCCAAATAAATGAATCCAATTGGAAATTAGTTGCTAACAAGAATCTCCCT
>JBEQAN010000048.1:0-7835 GCA_041640315.1 Leptospiraceae bacterium | reverse complement strand
CATGGATCGTAAATTTATTCAACAAGGTTATGCTTCTCGTTCCGAATTTATAAGGGATTTAATACGGGATAAAATTGTTTCAGAAAAATGGGAAAATCCAGACGAGGAGGTGATTGGAGTTCTTTCGATTATTTATAATCATGATGTTTCTGATTTATCCGAAAAGATGATACATATTCAGCATAATAACTTAATCAATATTTTATGTAATTTACATTTACATGTTAATCAAGAAGATTGCTTAGAAGTGATTATCATGAAAGGTTTAGCAAAAGAAATACAAAAAATTAATATACAAATCTCTGGGGTGAGAGGTATTAAGTTTTCTGAATTAACACGTATAGCATCCCCTGAACAATAAAAATGGAATGGATCATTATAGTTAGTATCATTTTGATTTTTTTCATTATTGGTTTGATTTTTTTATATGATTCTTTATCTGTTAAAGAAACAAAAAACACTAAAGTTCGAACTCCCACTCAAAAAAAATCAAATCAAACAAATCTTAGTGATAAAGCGATTAAAAATCCCCATAAAAAATTAAGTAAAGAAGAAAAAGAAGAATTGATAAAGAATACAAAAGAAGTAGTAAGCCTTAATAAAGAAAAAACAGCAGAAATTATAAGAAACTGGCTCAAAGAGGAAAAATAATCTTGTTTGAATATAAATCATATTATAAACTTTTAGTGATAAGGAATCCTTACGTAACCTTTATCTTAAATTTGCGATAGATGAGATCAATGGAGAAAAACAATCAAATTGTATTTGAGAATTTAAAAGTTTATGATTTTGAATTCCTCGATTCATATCAAAAGAAAAAATCTCAAATAAAAACCATACAAATCAATCTTGGTAATTTATGTAATCAACAATGTCGTCATTGTCATATCGCTGCATCTCCAAAAGGAAAAGACATTATGGATTTGGAAACTGCCGAGAAAATAGTATCTAAAATTAAAGAACTGGATTTTATTGAATCTATCGAATTTACTGGTGGAACACCCGAAATGAATCCAAATTTCGAATTTATGTTAAAAGAACTATATAAAACAAATAAAAAATTAGTTGTTAGAACAAGCTTAACAATTCTTAGATATGAACCATATAAAAAATTTATAAAATTATATAAAGATCTAAAAGTCCATATCATTGCATCCCTACCGGGAATTTTCGCGGATGTAGTAAATTTGCAACGTGGAAATAATGTTTTTGAAGATTCCATAGAAGTATTAAAGGAACTCAATGAACTTGGATATGGAAAAAAAGAAGAAGAATTCAAACTAACTCTTGTCTACAATC
The DNA here is from genome assembly GCA_041640315.1 of Leptospiraceae bacterium. Lineage (GTDB taxonomy): Bacteria > Spirochaetota > Leptospiria > Leptospirales > Leptonemataceae > SKYB61. Next base: position 6,536 of record JBEQAN010000048.1, on the reverse strand, counting down.
CCTTAGGAAATTATTTACCCCCTCCCCAAAAAGAGTTAGAAATAGAATATAAGTATTTTCTGAAACATAATTATAACATAGAATTTACGAATCTTACCACAATGGTAAATATGCCCATTAAGAGATTTAAAAATGATTTAATCAAAAAACATCAATATGAATCCTATTTAAATCTTTTAATAAAAAATTTTAATATCAATACAATTCCTTATTTAATGTGTAAAAGTGTATTATCAATTGATTTTAAAGGTAATGTCTATGATTGTGATTTTAATTTAGCATTAAATTTAAAAATTAAAGGTTATGAATCCAAAAAATTTTGGGAAATAGATATTTTTCATTTAGATTCAGAAATCACATTTAAAGAACATTGTTATGGTTGTATGGTAAATCAAGGAAGTAGTTGTTTTGGAGAACTTTTATCTAATCCTGAGTGGAATATCAAAAATCATTTTCATCATAACTTTCAAAATTCTAAGAATGGAGGTAGCAACATGAATCTTATAGCATCAATTCAAAAGTACTATGGCGAAGAATTAAATTCCAATCAAGATTTAAAAACAAAAGCATGTTGTACAGTAGAAGAATATCCGAAACACATAAAAGCGGTATTACCTTTTATTGCAGATGAAATTAAAAACAAGTATTATGGATGTGGCTCGCCTATCCCAGATGCTTTAGAAGGATTAAAAATTTTAGATATTGGTTGTGGGACTGGTAGAGATGTATATGTGCTTTCGAAATTAGTGGGGGAAGAGGGATTTGTTTATGGAATTGATATGACGAAAAATCAAATCGAAATTGCAGAAAGATATATAGAGATCCAAACAAAACGATTTGGATATGAAAAACCAAATGTGAAATTTATACATGATTTTATAGAAAACATAGATGAGTATTTTCAAGAAAATTCCTTAGATTTAATCATATCAAATTGCGTCTTCAATTTGATTTTTGATAAAGAGATGGTATTGAAAAAAATTTTTAGAATTTTGAAACATGGTGGTGAATTTTATTTTTCTGATAACTATTCAGATAGACGTATTCCAGAACATTTAAAAGAAAATACATTACTTTATAATGAATGTCTTAGTGGTGCATTGTACGAAAAAGATTTTATTCGTTTAGCAAGAAAAATAGGTTTTATGGATCCAAGAATAGTTTCCAAAACGAAAATCCATATAAATAATCCAGAAATAGAAGATTTAGTCGAAAATATCAATTTTTATTCTATTACCTATCGTTTATGGAAAATCGAAGGTCTTGAGGATGCATGCGAAGATTATGGACAAATTGCAATATATAAAGGAGGAATTAAAGAATCCCCTTATAAATTTATTCTTGATGAAGGACACATTTTCGAAAAAGGAAGGCCCGAAAAAGTTTGTGGAAATACTGCGTTAATGTTAAGTAAAACAAGATATCACAAGTATTTTGAAATAATAGGAGATTTTTCTACACATTATGGGGAATTTACGAATTGTGGAACAAGTATTCAAAATGAGGGTACAACTCAAACTATAACAAAATCTTCCTGTGGATGTTGATAAGTTTAAGAGATTCTATCTTATGTGATTTATCATTAAGTTTTCAAAAGATGTAAAAAAATCAATTGACGATGTATGAATATTTAAAGATTGAATTTTATGAATGTCTTACTTATTGGTTCTGGTGGAAGAGAGCATGGAATGTATTGGAAGATTTTACAATCCCCCCTTTTAGAAGAGATATATGTGTATCCGGGAAATGGTGGGATTCTTGAAGAACATAGAATAAGAAAAGAAGTGGTAGGAGATTTATTTCTAAATCAATATGAAGGTTTAAAAAAATTCATTCAAGAAAAACAAATCGATTTAGTCATCGTTGGTCCAGAACAACCACTCGTAGAAGGGATTAAAGATGCTATTCATGATTTATGCTTGGTTTTTGGTCCAACACACATGGGAGCAAAGCTTGAAGGATCGAAATCTTTTGCCCGTAGTTTTATGGAACGTTTTGAAATACCATCTACGAAGTTTCAAGTTTTTACAGATTCCAATAAAGCCATAGAATATTTAAACGAAATTAAACCACCCTATGTGATTAAAGCAGATGGTCTTGCAGCTGGAAAAGGTGTCACAGTAACAACGGAAAAAGACATTGCTATCAAAAGTATTATAGATATCTTAGATAATAAAATTTTTGGTAATACCTCAATTTTAATAGAAGAATTTTTAGAAGGAAAGGAAGCTTCTGTATTTGCTTTTTGTGATGGAGAGAAAGCAATCCCCATACAACCTGTGCGAGATTATAAAAGAGCTTATGATAATAATGAAGGTCCTAATACGGGTGGAATGGGATCTATTACTCCTGTAGAATATATTGATTCAGAATTATTTCATTTTATTAAAAAAGAGATATTTGATAAAACGATTCATGGATTAAAACAACTCCAAATCAAATATACTGGAATTTTATATGCTGGACTAATGATCCACAAACAACAAGCAAGGGTAGTAGAATTCAACTGTAGATTTGGAGATCCCGAAACACAAGCACTATTACCTATCTTAGAAGAAGATTTATTAGAATTATGTTATCAATGTGCCAGTGGTAATTTATCAAAAGACACAATTCGCTTTTCGAATAGTACTTCAATGACAGTTGTAATCGCAGCAGATGGATATCCAAAAGATTATAAAAAAAATATAGACTTAACTGATTTTCTAAAACGAATTCCAGAAGATGTATTAGTGTTTCATGCGGGGACAGAATATGACCCACAAGAAAAAAAATATTATAGTACTGGAGGTAGAATTTTAAATCTTACTGCGGTTGGTAATTCAAAAGAAGAAGTAAGAAATAAGATTTATTCATTTTTAGAAAAAAATCCAATACTAAATACCTTTTATAGAAAAGATATAGGAATTTTATATTAAATTTATAAAATTTCAAATTAATATTTTGATTGATTCTATCAAGAGAAATAAAGGAATTTCTTTTCTTGCTCTATTCTCTGCTTTTGCTCTTTTACCAACGCTCATTTTATTCGAGCATAATTCTTTAAGATAAGACACTAGAAGTTTACTTTGATTTAAACAATAAAATAGCTCTGTTAAAGATCTATGAAACATAATAGTATAATCTTGATCTTTTAATTCTTTTTTTTCTTTCACTTTTCCCGGATGAGTAATGATTGGAATTTCTAAGGAAGTCATATATCTATCAATTCTTCTATATTGAAGTTTTTGATTTTCATCATATCCCCAATGGCTTTGTCTTGGAATACGAAAACAAGGATGCATAATAACAAAAATAAATCTTCCTTTGTCTTTTAGAAGAGAGTATACGTTTTCGAAAGTTTTTTGTAGGTTTCTTATATTTCCGAGGGATAGAATACTTACTACAATATCAAAACTATTAGCTTCTAAAAAAGATAGATCTTCTGCATTAGCTACATAATAGGAAATGTTATCATATTTTGAATATTTTTTTGCATATTCAATAAGGCTCTTAGATAAATCAATTCCAGTAACAATTGCTTTATGATTAGCTAAGATACGACAAAAAAAACCTTGTCCACATCCTAAGTCCAAAATCTTTTTATTGGTGATATCTCCAAGTTGTTTTAATACTTCTGGTACGATAACTTCTTTATGATAATAGGTACCATCTTCACCAACTAATTTGTTATACCATTTTGCCTGCTCATCCCAAGAGGTATCTTTTTTAATGTTCATTTTGTTTAACATATTCTATATCTTCTTCTGTAAAATCTGGAATCATATTGCCATAATATTCTAATAAAGAAGGATTTAAAATTTCAAACCCTTTTTTTGTTTCCTTTATTATATTTCTTGATTTTAGCATTCGAATCCCTTTTTTGTAAATTTTTTGAATGTTTCTTGTTACCATTGTTCCAGGATAGGAATTAACAAAACTTTCTATTTCTTTTTTTAATGTTTCTGGATTATCGATGCCAGGGTGATCATATAATAACTTACAGACAATGAAATGTTCTTGAATTCGAAAATGATATTTCCATTCTTTTAGAAGGATTTTAGAAATTTCTACTGTTGGTTCATCTTGCTTAATAAATTGAGATACCAAAATAGGTTTTCCAAAATCAAAATAAACCCTACCGCGTCGAAAACCATAAGTAAAAAAACTTGTATGTCTTACTTGATTGGTAAAATAAAGATCTTCTGGAACCCACTGATGAGAAATAGCAATTGGCACGATAGCAATTTCTTTTCCAGACTCCCTAAATACGTCGATCGTGGTAGAAAGAAGTCCAGTTTTTATGGGTTGGAATTTGCCATTACGACTTCTTGTTCCTTCGGGGTATGCTAAGGAGGGAATTCCAGATTCAAGCATCATTGTGGTGTATTGAGTAAGGATTTCTAAGTAAAGAATGTTCTTGGTATTTTCCCTATCTACCACATAGGCTCCCATCGAACGTAAATAAGCACCCCATAGGGGATTGGACATTAAAATACTTGCAGCTGCTGCTCTTGGTATGGGAAAACCTTTAAAATATAAAGCATAGGCTAATTCTACTGTATCTAAGTGACTTCTATGAGTTGGAGCATAAAATACTGGATATTGTTTTATTACTTCTTTAATTTCTTTTAAATGTCCTCCCACAAAGGGACTAATAGAACCACGTTGAAATTTACCAAGAATTAAACGAAATGGCATCACTAAAAACATTGTAAAATATCGAATCGGTGCAATAAAATAATCCACCATATTGTCTACATAAAATTCTATCAATTTTTCAATATAATAGGCATCTTCTTCTGGTTTACAATCTCGAAGTTTTTCCCATAGTTTTATTTCTGTTTCGAAGTTTTTTTGATCTCTATATAGCTTTTGTTTCTTTGCTTTGATAGCTCTTTTTTCTAAGGAGGAAATAAGATGTACCGATTGTCTTTTGATGCGGTTTTGCATTCCCGGGGTAAGGATTACTTTTTTGAGAACTCGTTCTTTTAAAACCCTTGAAATCATTTTCCCCGAGGCAACCATTTCAATTTTACTTTTCTTTTTGATAACGGGAATATGAGAATGCTTGATTTCTTTTTCTGTTAAATAATGAATGATATCTTCTGGTGAATTTTTTCTTAAAAAAATATTATATAACAATCGAAATAAGGGAATTTCTATATTTTTTTCTTTCGCTATTTCTATGATAGGAGTGATTGCTAAACCACCTTCCGCTAAGTTTTGACTAGACATTACCTCTTTTTCAATATAATAAGAAGGAGTAAGAAATAGTTGAATTTGATCTAATAAAGTAGGTTTATTGGACCCTTTTAATAATTTTTCTGTAAATTGTTGACCATAAATACGATTTCGACTATAAGGGCTAAAAACTGTAGCCATAAAATCTGAAAGTCCAGATCTACCAAAAAGTATTTGTTCATTCCCTCCAAGAGCTTTAGCAAATGTAAGAATTTCTAAAAAGGCTTTTGCTCCTAAGTCTCCTAATAGACTAGTTCCACAAGTTGGTAGGGCTGAAACCATTCCCGCCAAAATGGCAATGGGATTTTTTAAAATCGCTCCTAATTCTAAACTTAGTAAGTCATTATGAGATGAAAAGCTTATAAATGGTTGATGAAATAAAGTTTTTATTAACTCATAAAAATTAATAGAATTTAAAGCTACAACAAAAGAAATACATTTTTTGTGAATGATATCATGTAAAAGAGAAGGTCCTCCCATAACTGCAACATTTCCTTCTATACGAAATTGTTTTTGTAAAGCTTGGATGAGTTGATGAAAAGTATAAATACCATATTTTTTTCGATTGTGATAGTTTAAAAAACCTTTTGTAATTAATATAAAATGATATTCAAATTGAGGATTTAAAGATTCAAATATCCTTTCTGCTACCTCTTCAAATTGTCGTGACGGTATACTAAAAATAATGATGAGGGATCGTTCTTTAAAAAATTCATAACCCGTTACAAATTTTAAATTGTCTGGTTTTAAAAATTCAAATCCATCAATTTTTATAATCTTTTCATTTTTCCATTTTCGATATGAGATGGTGTCGGGAAACCATAAAAAAAACTGTGGTATATTTTTTTCGATAATACTACTGACAGTAAAACCCATAGGACCACCACCAATAATTACTACATCAGATTTGTAAAATTTACTAAGATCTTGAGGCATATTTGTTGAATTGTTAATATTCATAATAACAAGAATTTTATTAGGGGATTTATTATTATGTCAAGTAAAACAAACATAGAATGAAAAGAATTACAGGTTTTGGGGAATATAAATAAGGGATATCATCACAATCATATACTATCGCAATAATAAAAATATTATTAGTAAGTAAATTGAGATCTGAAAAAGATTTGTTTATCTACTCGTTTTATTCCTGTAAGATCTACATCTGTAAATGGATTGGGTGTAATACCTGCTTGTTGAGCAACAAAATCTACAAAATTATTGCTTGTATAATCTCCGATGATTCTATGAGAAGCGCCAACTTTGAATATCTCTTTTACAAGAGAGTCCTTCTTTATATCATAAATTTCCAA
>JBEQAN010000047.1:0-7863 GCA_041640315.1 Leptospiraceae bacterium | reverse complement strand
AGGTCCTATTAGTACGGGTTTAAGTGAAGTTTATATGTATGTTTTGGATTCAAAGAAAGAATTTAAAAGCGAAAAGGAAAAATTATTGGATTTAAAAACAATTCATGATTGGGTAATTCGTCCCCAATTAAAAACAATAGCCGGTGTTGCTGATGTAGATTCGAATGGTGGTTATAGCAAAGGCATTTATATAGAATTTTTACCAGAAAAATTATATCAAAATGGTATTGGTCCTCTTACCTTACTTAATACCATAGAAGGTATTGGAGAAATTTCTAGTGGTGGATATATAGAAACAGAACAAAAAAGATTCATTGTAAGAAGTGATAATCGATTTTTAAATTATGAACAAATTCGAAATTTTCCCATAAGAACGTATGCAATTGGACCAGCGCTTTCATTAAGTGCTTTTGCAACTATTAAAGAAAAAGAGCAACCGCGAATTGGAGCAGCAACTTTTAATGGAAAGGAAACAGTTCTAGGCACAATTTTAATGAGGATTGGAGAAAATAGTAGATACGTTGCAAAAGAAGCAGAGAATAGAATCAAAGAAATCTTTAAGCCAGATTATGTTAACATTCATCAAGTTTATACACGTTCTTATTTAGTAGATGAAACTATAAAAACCGTTGAAAAAAATTTATTTGAAGGTGCTATCTTAGTAATTATCATTCTTTTCCTATTAGTGGGAAACCTTCGAGCAGCTATTCTTGTAAGTCTTGCGATTCCACTTTCTATGTTAATTGCTTTTTTTGGGATGGTTCAAAATAAAATCTCTGCGAATTTGATGAGTTTGGGGGCGATTGATTTTGGTTTAATCGTAGATGGTTCTGTTGTTATGGTGGAATCTATCTTAAGAAATTTAGAAGAAAATCAGCACGATAAAAAGCAGAAAAAAAGTATTATTCTTAAGACGATAAAAGAAATCTCCCCGCCCATTATTACAGGTGTTTCTATCATCATTTTAGTTTATATACCTATTTTATTTTTAGAAGGTGTGGAAGGTAAAATGTTTCGTCCTATGGCGGAAACATTAATTTTTGCTTTGATTGGTTCTCTTTTTCTTGCTTTGTTTATTATGCCAGTTCTTGCTTATCTTTTTATTAAAGTAAAGTCAAATTCTCAAAAAAAGAAATTTTCTTTGTATCATATATTAAAAAAAATTTATAAATCTATCATAGAATTTACGATTCGACATGGTTGGTATTTCGTAGGAGTTTCAGTTTTTTTATTTGCTATTGCTATGTTTTTATTTTTAAAAATGCCTTCTGAATTTGTTCCTAATTTGGATGAACAGGATTTAGTGATAGGGATTGTAAGAGAGCCAAGTATCTCTCTCGAGGAAATGGTAGAAAAACAAAAACTTGCAGAGAAATTAATTTTAGAATTTCCCGAAGTAGAGCATGTATTTTCCAGAATTGGTATTCCAGAGTCAGCAACAGATCCTATGGGGATCAATTTTGCTGATACTTTTATTATTTTAAATAAAGATAAATCGAAATGGAGAGAAAACTCCAATGGAGAAGTGATTTCTAAACAAGATCTCTTTATTTTAATTCGAGATAAAATTCAAAATCATCCTTTATTAAAAAACGATGAAATTTCTCCTACTCAACCCATAGAAATGCGATTCAACGAAATGTTAGAAGGATCGAGAGCAGATATCAGTTTAAGAATCTTTGGACCTGATTTAGATGTTTTATTTGAATTAATTGAAGAAGCAAAAGCTCTTTTAGAAGTTAATTTACAAAATCAAATCAAAGAAATTACACAAGATGAATTAAGTGCACTTACAAGAACTCCTATTTTGCAATTCGAAACAAATACAAAATTTCTAGTAGATTATGGAATAACTCAACAAGATCTAAATACAATTTTTGAGGTGAGTTTAGCTGGAAAAGAAATAGGAAAATATTACGATAAAAATATTAAATTCCCTATTATTTATCGAATGCAAGAAGAATACAGAAATAATATCAGTTTGATCAATAATCTTCCAGTAGATTTACCTGAAGGTGGAGTCATTCCCTTTAAAACCCTTGCAACACCAAAAATCAAAGAACAGATTACAACGATTTCAAGAATCGATACAAAACGATACGCGGCAATCTCTATCTATTTAAAAGATCGAGATGTTTTAGGCTTTGTTAATAAAGCTCAACCTTTAATAGAAAATTTATTAAAAGATAAAAAGGATTATTATTTTGTTTGGGCTGGTCAATTTAAAAACTTACAACGTGCAAGGGAACGTTTTATGATTTTAATTCCTGTTACAATTTTGGTGATCATTTTAATTTTGTATCAAAATTTTAAATCTCTCTTACAAACTCTATTGATATTAACCGCAATTCCTTTAGCTACGATAGGTGGGATATTTCTACTTTGGATGAGAAATATCCCTTTTAGTGTCTCTGCTTCTGTGGGGTTTATTGCTTTATCTGGGATAGCAATACTTAATGGAGTAGTTTTAATGAATGTTTTTAATCATTTAAAAGAACAAGGAAGTGATTTAAAAAATGTTGTAATAGAAGGTACTCTCATTCGCTTAAGACCTGTACTCATGACTGCACTTGTTGCTGCTTTTGGTTTTATCCCTATGGCATTAAATACTGGTATTGGCTCAGAAATTCAACGCCCCTTAGCAACCATTGTAGTCGGTGGTCTAATTTCTTCTACAATTTTGACTTTATTAATATTACCTTTTTTATATTACAAACTGGAGTTATTGAAACAAAAATTTTAGCTATGATAAGATTCGCAAAAAGTGAAATATAATATATTAAATTCATTTTAATTTTTATAAAATTTATTAATTTTTTTTAATGAATATAAAAAAATAACTTGAAAAATTTATTCAACACTAAATTTTAGAAATTATGGAAATTAAAAACTTTGGTATTATTACTTCTGGTGGAGACTGTGGTGGTTTAAATGCTGTAATAAAAGGGATTGCCTTAACTGCATTAAAATTTAATATAAAAAGTTATATTATTCCCAATGGTTATGCTGGATTATATAATTTAATTGATTTTCAAGAATTAGTAGAATTAAATGAAGATAGATTAGAACTAATAGATGTTTTTCTTGCTGGTAGTGAAGCAGGAAATTCGAGAGTGCAAATTGCTAAAATCAAAGATGAAAAAAAATATGATAAAATTAAAGAAGGTTTAAAAAAATTTAATATTGATGTATTATTGATTGCTGGAGGTGACGATACTGGTAGTGTAGTTGCTGACTTATCAGAAAAGGGCATTCCATGCATTCATGTCCCAAAAACGATGGATCTTGACTTGATGACTTATAGTGTTGGAGGCGATAGCACTATTAATCGTATAGCGGAATTTGCAAGGGATTTACGAACCACTGGAAGAACTCATAATAGAATCATCGTAATGGAAGTTTTTGGTCGTTATGCTGGGCATACCGCATTTCGTGGAGGTATTGCGAGTGGTGCAGATGCAATATTAATTCCAGAGATCCCCGTAGATTTTGATTATTTATACGATTTTGTTAAAAAACGATTCATGCAAAGAATCCAAAAAAGTGATGTAAAAGCTGGAACTGTAATGATAATTGTTGCAGAAGGTTTACGTGATGCTTCTGGGAAAGAACTTGTTGATGAAAGTGCACCTCCCGATGCGTTTGGACATAAAAAATTGATGGGAGCAGGAAAATATGTAGTAAAACAAATCGAAGATAGAATCAAAAAAGATCCAGAGATAAAAGAATTTATGAAAAAAACAGGTCAATACGTGGAAGGAGTATATGAAATTCCAGAGGTAAGAGAAATTCGTCCCAGCCATTTAGTGCGATGTGGATTTACTACACCAATTGATTCCAATTTTGGATTGGAAGTAGGTGCAAGTGCTGTTTATTTAGCTATGAATCAAATTTTTGGTGTTACAGTGGCTGGTTATCATGATGGAACTATTCAATACATGGATATAAAAGAAGCAATTAAACAACGCTTAGTATCCGAAAATGCTATTAAAATTTATGAACAAATGGGAATCTGCTTTGGTAGAAAACTCCCAGAAAAAGCCAATAAAGATGATTTTAAATTAGAAAAAATTTCTGGAGTACCTCAAAGACATTATTAAAAAAATACTTAGATGACATTTAATAATTTCTAAGAATCAATTCTTGATTTTGGATATTTTGTCTATTATAAAAAAACACTTGAACTTCGTTTATTTTTTATTTTCTTAGAGGTATTTAAAAAAAAATTGGCTATGATAAAAAAATATTATTAATTTTGCTATAATACGTAGGAGGAATGCATGAGTATTTTACAATTAAAAGAAAAAGAATTCCGAGAAACAGAAGAACATATTCTTGATGGATATTCTGCAGAAGAATTATTTTCTTCTACTGAAGGCCTTACCTACAAAGATTTTTTAGTACTACCCGGTTATATTGATTTTACTCCTAATGAAGTGAACTTAGAGACTTACTTAACTAGAAATATAAAAATTCAACGCCCATTAATATCTTCTCCAATGGATACTGTAACTGAAGATCAAATGGCAATTGCATTGGCACTCTTAGGGGGTATTGGAATGATTCATTACAACAATACACCCGAAGAACAAGCAGAGATGGTTCGAAAAGTAAAACGTTTTAAAAATGGTTTTATCATGGATCCAATTGTACTATCTCCAGAACATACCATAAAAGATGTATATAAAATTAAAGAAAAGTATGGTTTCTCTGGGATTCCTATTACAGAAAATGGAAAAAAAGATGGGAAGTTGATTGGTATAGTAACTAATCGTGATATTGATTTAGAAAAAGATCCCAATATCAAATTAAAAGAAGTTATGACTCGCAATCTTATAACAGCTCCAGAAGGACTTTCTCTTGAAGAAGCGAATGAAATCTTAAAGAGATCCAAAAAAGGTAAACTCCCTATAGTGAATCAAAAAGGGCAGTTAGTAGCACTTATATGTAGAAGTGATATTAAAAAACACAGAGAATATCCTTATGCATCAAAGGATTCAAAAAAACGCCTAATGGTAGGTGCTGCAATTTCAACAAGACCAGAGTCTAAAGAAAGACTTCATTTATTAGTAGAAGCAGGAGTTGATGTTGTGGTGATTGATTCAGCTCAAGGGAATTCATCTTATCAAATTGAAATGATTAAGTATATAAAAAAACATTATCCCGAAATTGATGTCATTGCTGGAAATGTAGTAACCCAAGAACAATGCTATAATTTAATTAAAGCAGGGGCTGATGCATTAAGAATTGGTATGGGACCAGGTTCTATTTGTATTACCCAAGATACAATGGCGGTGGGAAGGGCTCAAGCAACGGCTGTATATAGAACAGCAAAATTTGCAAGAAAGTATAATGTCCCAGTAATTGCTGACGGAGGAATTACAAATATTGGAGATATTGCTATTGCTTTAGCGATTGGAGCTTCTACAACCATGATGGGTTCACTTTTTGCTGGAACACATGAAGCACCCGGAGAATATTTTTACGAAAATGGAGTAAGATTAAAACGCTATAGAGGAATGGCTTCCTTAGAAGCTATGAAGGCTGGTGGTGCAAAACGATATTTTTCAGATGATCAGGAAATTAAGGTAGCACAAGGTGTTTCTGGAACTGTGGTAGATAAAGGTTCCATGTTTGAATTTGTGCCCTATTTAATCCAAGGTTTAAAACAAAGTTTTCAAGATATGGGTGTTCGTTCCATTCCAGAACTCCACCAAAAAATGTACGAAGGGAAAATTCGTTTTGAAAGACGTTCGTTAAGTGCACAAGCCCAAGGATCAGTCCATGGTCTATATAGTTATACCTATCCCGTCTTTGGAACATCAGATACGAAAAAGTAGAAAATATGATGGATTTCGAAAAATTTAAAAAAATCAATGATGAACGTCCCAATTATGGGGAAATTGAAGATGCGGATATCGTATCTTTTTATAGAAATGATGGTTGTGGAGATGGTTATAGAGTCTTTTTAAAAATTAAGATGGATAATGACAATAACAAAATTATAGAAAATGCATCTTTTACTACTACTGGTTGCGGATTTAGTATAACCGCTCTTGCTATGGGGATAGAATGGATTAAAGGAAAACCCCTAGATCAAGCAGAAAAGATTACTGTAGAAGATATAGAGACCCTATTTGAATTTCCAGAGAAACGAAAAAATTATCCAGCCTCTGCGGTAGAAGCTATCAAAAAAGCCATAAAAGAGTATAAAGAAGGAAAAAGGAATAAAAATGAATTTATCACAAAAAAAGTAGTATTGCAAAAATTGCAAGAACAAGGACATTTAAGAGGTGAAAAACTTCAGCAAGTCATGTTAGATAATGAAGATTTACATGGTGTGGATTTTTCTGGAGCAAATCTACAAAATGCTTTCTTGCAAAATTCTAATCTGGAAGGAGCGAATTTTGAAGGTGCGAACTTAAGAGGAGCTTATTTAAATTCTGCTAATTTAAAAAACGCAAATTTTAGAAAAGCGGATTTAAGATTTGCTAAGCTTGTTGGGGCAAATATAGAGGGAGCGGATTTTACGGATGCAATCTATGACATAGGAACAAGACTTGATCCACGACAAATTCATATCTTTCAAGTAATGAAAAAAGCAGAAAAGGGCATGGTAGAACTGAATTTAAAATAAAAATTATGCTTTATTATAGCTAAAATTTATTACAGTTAAAATTTTTTATAATTACAATGGTGTATAAAATAGGAGAACAAAAAATTTTAAAACGACCTACCTTTTTATATAAAGGGATCTTTATCTTCCAAAACTCTCCCGTACTCATAAAGGATATAAAACAAAAAGAAGAGGGAATTTTCTACTCTGTTGAATATATTGATAGAGAAGGGAATCCCATTATCATTGAAAATATTAAACACGAAGAATTAGAATAAATTATGTTAAAAAAGATCTTGAATACAAATCATTATGTATATTTTATCGTACAGGAAAATATAAAAATGGAAAATGCTCCTATTTTATACGAAGAATTTGTGAAAGAAAATAATTATTTTGGTAAAAAGATATTTTTTGATTTTTCTAAGATTACCTTTGTTGATAGTTCCGGTATTGGGGTGTTAATACGTTGCTCAGAGTATTTAAAAGATCGTTCCTCTCATTTAGTAATTGTTGGTATAAATAAATCTATGCAAACAGTATTTCGACTTGCGGGGTTAAACCAGATCTTTGATATCATTGATATTAAAGATTTAACACAATATTTTACTAAGGATGAATTAGAAATTTTTAAAGAATACCGATAATGATTCTATGAACTTATCTAAAAAACTCTTTTTAGTGTTTATAATCTTTTATTTTATGCTTCAATGTAGTTCTGGTTTTTACAAAAGAGAAATAGTATATTTATCAGAGAATATAGCTATCTATTTTATTGACGAAGATGATTACCCCGATGATATAAATATAAAACCATATGTATCTCCTACTAAAACTTTCCCCACAACATTTCTTGAGGATTTAAAAATAGTAATATCATTGTTGAAAGTAGAAAAAGAAAGTATATTTTCTAAGGATATTTATCCATTGTTATACCCTCCACAATTAGAGGAAATGTTGATATTACTAAATGATATTATACCCAACATGCCACAGAAAAAAAGAATTTTGATAGTACAAAAATTTGATCCTTTTCGAACCGTTCTAAGTAAAGAAAAAAGGACTACAATGTTACTTTGGTATGGTGAAGATGGTTATAATTTAGTTTTTGGAGAAATTCATGAAGATCTTATCCCCGATAGCTTTGTTTCTGAAATCAAATGGTTAGAAATTTTCCCTATCTCATTAAAACATCATAATCCAAGAAATAAAATTCTTAAAGAAGATTTTTTTGAATACAAAAAAGT
>JBEQAN010000046.1:0-7926 GCA_041640315.1 Leptospiraceae bacterium | reverse complement strand
TATAAGATTTAGACATTTTTTTTTCTCCATCAAGCCCCACCAATAAGGGAAGGGTAATGATGACTTGTGGTTCTAATCCATATTGGGTTTGAAGATCTCTACCTACAAGCAAATTAAATTTTTGATCGGTTCCTCCTAATTCAACGTCACATTGTAAAGCTACAGAATCATATCCTTGTATCAAGGGATACATGAACTCAATAATACTGATGGAATCACCACTTTCATATCTTTTTTTAAAATCATCTCTTTCTAACATTCTTGCAACCGTGTATTTTGCAGTTAAATTTAATACTTCTTCAAAAGAAAGTTGTTTTAACCAATGGGAATTAAAAACAATTTTTGTTTTAATGGGATCCAAGATTTTAAATACTTGTTTTTCATAGGTTTTTGCATTCTCTTTTACTTCTTCTTCGGATAATCGTTTTCTTGTTTTGGATCTACCAGTAGGATCTCCAATCATACCAGTAAAATCTCCAATTAAAAAATAAACTTCATGTCCAAGATCCTGAAACTGTTTTAATTTTTTTAATAAAACAAAATGTCCTAAGTGTAAATCTGGAGCGGTAGGATCAAAGCCGGCTTTTATTTTTAAAGATTTACGTTGGTTTCTACTTTTTTCTAATTTTTTTAATAGTTCGTACTCGGGGATAATTTCTTCTGTGCCACGTTTTAAGATCTTAAAATCGTTTTTTGTTTCTTCTGATATAATCAAATTTTGCTCTGTAGATGTCATAAAACAAAGTTTTTTTAACCCTTCCACGAAGGAAATACTTTTTGTTCAATCCCAAAGAGATTTAAAATTTTTCCTGAAATAAAATTTGCCAAGTCTTCTATGGTTTGGGGATTATGATAAAATCCTGGAGAAGCGGGAAGAACAATCCCACCCGCTTGGGTAAATTTTCTCATGTTTTCTATGTGAATTAAACTCAAGGGTGTTTCTCTTGGAACTACAACAATTTTTCTTCGTTCCTTAAGGCATACTTCTGCGGAGCGTTCTATTAAATTGCTACTATAACCATTTGCAATTCCACTGAGTGTTTTCATGGAACAAGGAATTATAATCATTCCATCATGAAGAAAGGAACCACTAGCGGTTTTTGCTCCAATGTTTTTAAAATTTTCTAAAAAAAATTGATGAACGGGTGATTCTATATCTTTTAAAGAATATTTGATAAAGTCTTCATTTGACTTTATGTTTAAATTCATTTCTTTTTGCAATACCATTTTTGCAGAGTCTGAAATAATGACATAGCTTTCCCCGCTAATATTTCTTGCCAGCGTTTTAAGAAAATTTATCGCATATATAATTCCACTTGAACCAGTAATTCCAATTACAAATTTATAAGATTTATTCGTCATAATTAATTTAGAAAATCTTCTTCATCATCTTGACTTTTAATATTTTTAAGTTGATGTATTATAGAGTTCTTTTCTTTTAAAATTTGGTAAGTTTTTTTCCATCGCTCATCAAATGTAGAAAGTTCTAATAGTTTTTGCTTTTCGCTTAAAGGTATATTCATATGTTTTATGATATAATGACAAAGTAAAATAAAATTATTGACATTAAGAAAATCTAAATTTTCAAAATTTTGATATTTTAAATATTCTTGAACTTGTTTAAAAAAATCGTTTTTTATTTCATCATTTATGTCTTTTGAAATAATGTTTTCCTCCTGCGAAATAATATTGCCAACAAGATAATGTTCTGATGATTCATAATAGTGTAATATTTTTATTTTCTTGATGCCAACTACATTAACTCTAAATATTGTATTATCTCTATATAAATCTTCCATAGGATCATGTTGATATACCTGCGAAAGAGTTCCTATTTCGTATGGTGTAGGTAGAGGTCCGTATGCTTCCAATCCTTCTTTAATACAAAAAATACCCAGTTGATTGTTAGTATGTAATACATGTTCAATTAGTTTTTTATATCGCTCTTCAAAGATTTGAATTTCCAAATTCACTCCGGGAAATAAAACAGTATTTAATGGGAAAATTGGTATGTATTTTTCCATAAAATTAATAGTACTATAATAAGATTCTATCTAAAAGTAAACCAAAAAATAATACGGTACTAATAATTGAATTAACATTAAAAAAAGCAATGGGAATCTTTTCCATCTTACCATCTTTTACTAAATAATGCTCAATAAAAAATAAAATCGCAATGATTCCAATTGTAATAGCAAAGATGATGTTTAATTTACTTAGAATTGCAAATATAATTAAACTAATTACAGATATAAAATGAGAAAATCTAGCTATCCATAAAGCCTTTACAAGTCCAAATTTTGCGGGAATAGAATATAATTTCATGAATTGATCAAAATCAATATCTTGACAAGCATATAGAATATCAAATCCAGCAATATAAAACATTAAACAAAGGGAAAGAAAAAAAGATTCAATTTCTATGGTATTTAATAATGCAATCCAAACAGCCATAGGTACAATCCCAATGGCAAAACCTAAGATAAAATGAGAAAGATATGTTATACGTTTTGTATAAGAATAACCAAATGTTAAAAGAATGGCTATAGGAGAGAGATAACCTGCAAGAGGGTTTATCATAAAAGCTGATAAGATAAAAATGATTGTGAAAATCGCAACAAATATAATAGCATGTTTTAAAGAGATTTTTCCAGTGGGGATTTCTCTTTGAGACGTTCTAGGATTTAAAGCATCGAATCTTCTATCCACAATTCTGTTAAATCCCATAGCTGCACTTCTCATACTAATCATACATATGAGGATTCCTATAATTTTTATCATTAATTCATGAATCTTCCAATTTAAATTTGATTCATTTATATAATATTTATAAATGATTTCAACTAATGCAACACCAGCAAATGGTAGGGCAAAAATAGTATGAGAAAATTTAATCATTTTTAAATAATTTTGAATCTGTTCAAAAATAGTTTTAGAATTTGTGTTTTGATTCGTTTTTATAAGGGGATTTTTATTAAAATTCATATAGTTAAAAAATTAAATTTCTTTTACCGAATCAAGCAAAAATGTAATTATTAATATTTTTCAAATCTTATAAATTATAAATTTTATTTTTTTTAAGTTTTTTCATATTCATTAATAATAAGTTTTTTTTATTAAAACGTATCAACGTAATTTTTTTAATTGCAAAAGATATTTTTTTATTTATTTTGGTGTTATTATATAATCCCTTGCAACATAGGAGAGAGAGTATGAAAATCAAAAGAAAAGATTTTTTGACAAAGGTAGTTCCTGCTTCTTTAGCCTCCTTAGGATTGGCAAATTATTGTAAAGCGGATAAACAAGGTGGAGGGGGTGATTCCACGGGAAATCCCAAAATTATGTGGAAGTTAACATCGAGTTTTCCAAGGAGTTTAGATACCATCTATGGAGGAGCGGAGGTAATGGCAGATTATGTAAGAAAGATGACTGGTGGAAATTTTGATATAAAAGTCTATCCCGCTGGGGAAATTGTACCAGGTTTACAAGCAATGGATGCTGTTCAAAATGGTTCTGTTCAAATGTGTCATACCGCTTCTTATTATTTTACTGGTAAAAACGAAGCTTTAGCTTTTGATACAGGTGTACCATTTGGATTGACCTCGAGACAACAAAATGCATGGTTTTATCATGGGGGTGGATTAGAATTAATGAGAAAGGTATTTAGTGATTTCAATATAATTAATTTCCCAGGTGGAAATACAGGTTGTCAAATGGGGGGATGGTTTAGAAAAGAAGTAAATACTTTAAATGATCTAAAAGGTCTAAAAATGCGAATCCCAGGATTAGGAGGTAAGGTGATGAGTGCTCTGGGAGTCAATGTACAAGTACTAGCAGCGGGTGATATTTATCCAGCTCTCGAACGTGGTGCCATCGATGCAACAGAATGGGTTGGTCCTTACGATGATGAAAAATTAGGTTTTTATAAAATAGCGAAGAATTATTATTACCCAGGTTGGTGGGAACCCGGAACTGGATTAAGTTTCTTAGTGAATAAAGATGCTTGGAATCAACTACCTGATCATTATAAGGCTATCTTAGAAGCGGCATGTGCATATGCGAATGTTGATATGTTAGCAAAATATGATGCAAAAAATCCAGAAGCCTTAGAACGAATGGTGAAACAAGGAGTTAAATTAAGGAAATTCTCTGATGAAATTCTAAAAGGTGCGATGAAGATTGCATTTGAGATGATGGAAGAACTTGCTTCCAAAGATAAGCTTTATAATGAAGTATATACTTCGTGGAAAAAGTTTCGCGGAAGTGAAATCGAGTGGTTTAATACAGCAGAATTAACTTACGCTAATTTCACATCACTTGCAAAATAAAATAAAAAAATTAGTGAAAAATAAACTTTTTAAAAAAACATGTGCCTTCAAATGGCACATGTTGAAATATATCTAAATGAAAAGGAATAGGAGTATATATGTTCAAAAATTTTGATAAATGGTTAGAGATTTCAGATAAAATCGACAATTTCAACGAAAAAGTAGGTGTTATAATCTATTGGTTAACATTGTTCATGGTAATTATCTCAGCCTATAATGCTATAGCAAGATATACAGGAAGATATTTTGGTATTAATATTACTTCTAATGCTTTAATTGAATTACAATGGTATTCCTTTAGTATTATCTTTTTATTAGGTGCCGCATATGGTTTGAAACATAATGCTCATGTGAAAGTGGATGTCGTATATAATTTATGGCCAGATAAAATTAGAACTTATATCAATATATTTGGAACAATCTTTTTTTTACTTCCATTTTCTATTTTAATCATATATGCTTCTTCTACCACTGTAATAAATTCTTGGAAAATCTTAGAAATGTCACCTGATCCAGGTGGACTACCGCGATTTCCTTTAAAAACCGTTGTTCCTATTGCCTTTATACTATTATTTCTACAGGGTATTTCTTTTATGGTGAAAAACATAGCTCATTTAAAGAAAGGATATGTGATAATAGAAGAAGAGCAAATAACGGAGAAAACAGTATGACAGAATCGATATTAGGCCCTTTAATGTTTCTAGGACTATTAGTTTTTGTGTTTAGTGGATATCCAGTTGCATTTTCGCTTGCTGGTACAGGTTTATTTTTTTCCATTTTTGGCATATTATTTGGTTATTTTGATATCTCATTTTTTAATACACTCCCAGAGAGAATTTTTGGTATCATGTCTAATTATGTTTTACTCGCTGTCCCATTCTTTATTTTTATGGGAACTCTTTTAGAAAAATCCAAATTAGCAGAAGATCTTTTAACTACGATTGGGATGTTATTTGGTCCTCTACGTGGTGGAGTTGCCATAGCAGTAGTATTAGTAGGAACATTACTTGCAGCAGCAACTGGGGTAGTAGGTGCATCAGTCGTTGCTATGGGATTGATATCCTTACCAGTTATGCTTCGTTATGGGTATAATAAACCCATTGCTTCTGGGGTAATTTGTGCATCGGGTACCTTAGGGCAAATTATCCCTCCTAGTGTAGTACTGGTTGTTTTAGGGGATCAATTGGGTGTTTCCGTTGGAGATTTATTCTTAGGTGCATTATATCCAGGACTATTAATCTCTGGTTTATATATTGTTTTTATTATTGGAATTGCATTATTTAAACCAGATTTAGTCCCAGCATTACCCAAAGAAGTTAGAAATGTCCCCTTAGGAACACTTTTACGTAGAGTTGTATTTGTAATGCTACCACCACTTTTTTTAATCTTATTAGTGTTAGGAAGTATTTTTGCTGGGATTGCAACTCCTACAGAGGCGGGAGCCCTTGGTGCTGTTGGTTCTATGATTTTGGCAGCGATAAATAAACGATTAACCTTAGAGAATTTAAAAGAAACTATGGATGATACTGCTAAATTAACCGTAATGGTAGTATTTCTTTTAATAGGCTCAACGGTATTTTCTCTCGTTTTTCGTGGTGTATACGGAGATGTTTGGATTGATGAATTATTATTAAATTTACCCGGTGGGAAATGGGGATTAATTATTATTGCGAATTTAGTCATTTTTATCCTTGGTTTTTTTATTGATTTTTTTGAAATTGTTTTTATTGTAATTCCAATGATTGCACCTACTGCGGCAAAACTAGGTATAGATATGGTTTGGTTCGGTGTAATGATTGGAATGAATCTTCAAACCTCATTTTTAACACCACCCTTTGGTTTTTCTATATTTTATTTAAAAGGAGTATCACCACCAGAATTAAAAACAACCGATATTTATAGAGGAGTGGTACCATTTATTATAATTCAATTAATTGCTCTAAGTATTATGATTATCTTCCCAGAGATCGTTAAGTATTAATTATAGGAGTTATCAATGAAGTTAGAAATACAAGTTGAGGGAATGACTTGTAGACATTGTGAAATGGCAGTAGAAAAAGCCATTAAAGAATTAGAAGGGGTTAAGGAAGTCCATGCAAGTCACAAAGAGAAAAAAGTTGAAATTTTATATGAAAATCCAAATCTAAAAAAAGAAGAAATTTACAAAACTATTGAAGAAACGGGATATATACCTATTAGAGAATAATTCTTAGAGTGGTTAAATATGTTAGTAAAAGATTTTAAAATTTATGAATGTGAAGATGCAAAAGACTTTTTGTTTTTTATAAAATACTATTTAGATTATGGGAATTACCTCATATCTACAAATCATGATAAAAAAAATTGGGATCTCTATAGAAACCCAAAGATAGTAAAGAGGACTTGTAAGACCTATTACATCATGTTCAAAATGACTCTAAGAGCCATTTATAAATTAAAACCACAAAAATATGATAAAGTGCTCTTAGAATTATTCGAACAAAATCATCTTGAGACCAATTTAATAGATTTCTTTAATTTTAATTCTTTTAAGGAATTAGAACTCTTTGGATTGGCTATGAAACAAATTGAAGACATCAATGAACCAGTCATTAAGGACTGTATCAATAATTTTCAAACAATTTATGAGATTATCTATCAAAAAGGATTTATGGAAGGAATCCGTGATAAAAATCTGTTAGAGATTGGATTTACTTTAATTGAAGACTACATTATCTATCTTGCAGAGCTTTTAAAAAAACAAGAATTCTATAAAAAATATAGAATTGTATAGTTCTATATTCTTTTTTATATCTACTTCCGATAATCTATCTTATGTCGCTTAAAAGATTTTGAATCATTTATTTTACATTATTTTTACTAAGTCGTTTTGCACTATATACTATCCCCATGCTATTTAGTTCTATATCGAGATTCATTAAATCCCATCGTTCAGTGGTTTCTTGGATTTTATGTTTTTTTAATTTTTCTTTAAAATATTGAGTTAACTGTTCTTTTACGTAATTAAATTTTTCTTGTTCTGATTGGGAATTTTCCATACACCATTTTAACAAATGTTCCGAATAATCGATTCCTTCTAAAAGTTGGTTTTTTGCATTTTCCAAATCTGTTATCATTCCGTAATGAGTAAGGTATACCTTATTACAATTGGTATTTAGAATTTTATCGATAGAAATTCTTGCTTCAGTAGGATCAAAATCCGTAGGAGTTGTTGTGGGATAAATGAATAATCCATTCTCCTGTAAAATGGGATATGCAATTCCAAAAGAATCTCCCGTAAAAACACCATTGGTTTTGCTATCATAAATAACAAAATGATGATTAGCATGTCCCTTTGTATGAAGAAATTTTAAAGTTCTTGAACCAAATTGAAGTTCATCGCCATCTTCCATTATTTTTACACGTTGTTCAGGTACAGGTATAATATCCCCATAGAGTTTTCTAAAATTTTCTTCTCCATATACCTGAATAGAGCTTTGAACTAATCGCGATGGATCAATGATATGCCTTGCAGCTTTTGGGTGTGCTAAAAGGATTGCATTTTTGCAAATTTCCATCAGTTTACCAGCCCCACCTGCATGATCTAAGTGAACATGTG
>JBEQAN010000045.1:0-8041 GCA_041640315.1 Leptospiraceae bacterium | reverse complement strand
GATCTCCCGAGATACCATAATAAAGCGGGAGATGTAGCTGGTAATATTGGTTATATTGAACCATACGTTGGTTTAATTTTTAAATCTGAACCGCTATGGATGAAGTTTTCAATCCATTGGAATACACAAACTAATACTAAATTTAAGGAAGAAGAAGAACAATTTCAGAAAAAGTGGATCTATAATTTCTCTATTGGATATACACCTTCCCATTTAGCTTGGAAATTTTGGTTGGAAACCCAATATCAGAATATCTATGATCCTCAGGTAAATAAAAAGAATTTATATTTCATTGGTCCCGCTATAAGCTATTCTTTTTCTTCCATAGAAATAGAACTGATTTATCTCATTCTTTCGAAAGAAAATTTATACAATAAACAATTAATGTTACAACTACAACAAAAATTTTGAAAAATGGTTCAATAAAAAAAAAGAATTGATAAATTTTTTAATAAAAAATATATGAAAAACAATAAAAAACTTTAAATAATATAAAATAGAATTATTAATAAAATTAATAAAATTCATAAATAAAAGGAGATACCATATGCCAGTTAATTTACAACGATCCATTATAGGCCCGAAACTAAGAGTTGAAGGTATTTTAAAATCTGATGAGGAATTGATTATTGAGGGACAGGTTATAGGAACGAAAATTGAAGCGGGTAATAATCCTATAATTATTGGGTTAGGAGCAAGTGTTGCAGCGGATCTGTATGGAAGCGAAATTATTGTCTATGGAAAAGTAAAAGGGAACTGCTTTGCAAAAAAATCCATTTACTTAGGAGATAAAGCAGTGGTAGATGGGGATCTTCAGGCTCCTTATATTGATATTGAACCTACCTCCAGAGTTAGTGGTCGATTAATCAATAAATAAAGTATTTAATAATTTAATGAACTTATATGCCAAAATGGCATATAAGTTCATTAAAATTATATTTATTTGAAAATTTCACATTTTTATACTTAGTTCTCAATTTGCTTGTGTTCTTTTAAATCCTAAGAAATAAAAAAATAGGGGAATTTTGATATAATAGATTTATTTAAAATAGATTTTGATGGAGATTGTTATGAATACAATCAAATATAATGATCAAAATATCACTGAAATCAATAAAAGCGATATCCCAGAGATTGTACCTATTATACCATTAAGAAATGCAGTAGTATTCCCTGGTGTTATTCTTCCTATTTTTGTAGGTAGAGTAGAATCCATTAAATTAATTGAAGAACATGGAAAACCAGGTTCTCTAATTGGAGTTTTTACTCAGAAAAATCCAGAGGATGAAAATGTAAATTTTGATGGTTTGTATAAAATTGGAACATTAGTAGAGATTCATCGAGTTCTTCCCATGGGAGAAGGTGGATTTCAAGTCTTAATTCAAGGTGTTCAAAAAATTGAATTGTTAGAAATTGTATCCGAACAACCCTATCTTAAAGGTAGTATCAAACCTAAATTTGAGATCAAAAACTATACAGAAGAAGATGTGATTGAATTTCAAACCTATGTGATTCGCTTTATTGAAAATAATCCCTTGATCCCAGATGAAGTAGTAAATTACATTAAGAAAATTAAAAATCCTTCTGCTTTAGCAAATCAAGTTATTTTTTTCTCAAATAAATCAAATGAAGAAAAAATCGAATATTTAAAAATAGATTCTATAAAAGAAAAGCTTGAACAAATTAAAAAATATTTACTTGATGAAACCCAACGGTTAATCATGGAACGGGAGGTAAGAGAAAAGGTAGAACAAGATGCAGCAAAACTTCAAAAAGAGTTTTATCTTAGAAAGCAATTAGAGACCATCAAAAAAGAATTAGGAGAATCAGATTTTAGTGACTCTGATGATTTAGAGAAAAGAATTTTAGAAAAACAATTACCAGAACATGTAAAACAAGCAGTTGATAAAGAATTCAAACGATATAAGCGACTTGTAGAAGGACCTCATGGAGGAAATCTAGAAGCTTCTCAAATAAGAAATTGGATAGAATTAGTTCTTGATCTTCCTTGGAATAAAGAAGATGAACAAAAAAAATTAGAAGAAGAACTCTCATCTATTGACATTAAAAAAGCGAAACAAATTTTGGATGAAGATCACGAAGGTCTCGATGATGTAAAAAAGAGAATTTTAGAACACTTAGCTGTTGAGAAAAAAACGAAAAATATAAAAGGACCTATTCTTTGTCTTGTTGGTCCACCTGGTGTGGGTAAAACCTCTCTTGCAAAATCAATTGCTAAATGTATGAATCGTCCCTTTGTTCGTGCATCCCTTGGTGGTGTAAGAGATGAAGCTGAGATTAGAGGACATAGAAGAACTTATATAGGTGCTATGCCGGGTAAAATCATTTCCGCGATGAAGAAAGCCGAATCAATTGCACCAGTCTTTCTCTTAGATGAAATTGATAAATTAGGTATTTCCTATCAAGGTGATCCTGCAGCTGCATTACTTGAAGTATTAGATCCAGAGCAAAATCATGCTTTTGAAGATCATTACCTTGGATTACCTTATGATTTATCTAAGGTAATATTTATTACAACAGCTAATAGCTTAGAGACAATCCCTACACCACTATTAGATAGAATGGAAGTTGTAATGCTATCGGGTTATACCTTAGAAGAAAAAATGAAAATTGCTAAACATCATCTAATTCCTAAAGCAAGAGAAGAATATAATTTGACAGAAAATGATTGGATAATCGAAGATTCCGCGTTAAGAAAAATTATAGAAAATTACACTAGAGAAGCGGGAGTAAGAAGTTTAAAAAGAAAAATTGAAGCCTTAGCAAGAAAGGTAACTCTCAAAATTGAAGAACAAGAAAATAAAGAATTACCCATCGTTATAACTGAAAGCAACGTAAATGAATATCTTGGTAGAGAAAAATTCCATAGAGATTTAAAAGAACATATTGGAATTCCCGGCGTTGCCATTGGTCTTGCATGGACTCCCGTAGGTGGAGATATTCTCTTTATAGAAGCAACAAAATATCCAGGAAAAGGAAATTTAAAGCTCTCTGGTAGATTGGGAGATGTGATGAAGGAATCTGCCCATTTAGCGTTTTCATACATTAGAGCCCATGCACAAGAATTGAATATCAATAATCAATTATTTACAGACTATGATTATCATATTCATGTACCAAGTGGGGCTGTTCCCAAAGATGGACCATCAGCAGGTGTAACAATTCTTACTGCTTTAACAAGTCTTTTAACAAATTCTCCTGTAGAAGAAAATATTGCCATGACAGGTGAGATTTCTTTAAGAGGAAAAATTCTTCCTGTAGGTGGAATTAAAGAAAAAGTCCTTGCAGCAAAAGCTTCTGGTATAGAAACAGTATTATTACCAGAAAAAAATAAAGCAGATTTCGAAGAAATCCCTGAAGATATTCGTGCTGGAATCAAGGTCGAATATTATTCTAATATGATGGATCTATTAAAAAGAACAGTACCAAAAGCATTTATACAAAAACAAATCGTTTTTACCGAGAGAGAAGGATGGTAAAATTAAATTATTTTAAATAATCTTTTACTACAGTAACCAAAAGATTTAATCCTTTCTCTAAAATGTCCTCTTTTTGAGAAAAACTGATTCGAATGCTTACGTATGCATCAGTTTTATTCATTTTTTCTAAGGGGTATCCCGGATAATAAAAATTTCCGGGTACTATTATTACTCCTTTGGATTTTAAAACTTTATATAATTCATATGAAGGAATTCTTAATGTTGGAAACATCACCCAAAGAAAAAATGCACCTTCGGACTCATGAATTTTGATTTCATTTGGAAAGAAATTCTCAGTTAGTATATTAATAGCTAAATTTCTTTTTTTCAAATAAAAATCTTTTATATACGTATTACATATTTGATAAAATTCCATGGAAGAAAATGAATCTTTAAAAACAAATGGTGCAATTCGAGAAGGTGACAAAGAGAGTGTTGCCTGAACTTTCCCTACTAAGGAAATAATTTCTGGATTTGCTATAATCATCCCCATC
Source organism: Leptospiraceae bacterium (assembly GCA_041640315.1). Lineage (GTDB taxonomy): Bacteria > Spirochaetota > Leptospiria > Leptospirales > Leptonemataceae > SKYB61. The sequence goes on along the minus strand of JBEQAN010000045.1, from coordinate 4,047 downwards.
CTTAAACCTGGAAGTCCAGTTTTTGATAAACTGAAAGTATAAATAAAATACTCACTATAGACAAATTCCTGATTTTTAAATGTAATGCCCGGAAACGGTTGTCCATAAGCACTATCAATAATCAATGGAATTTGATAAAATTCTGCAACTTCCTTTAAAAAAAGTTGTTCTTCTTTAGAAAAAATTTTTCCTGTAGGATTGCCCGGTGTTGATATAGCCATACATCCAATTTCTCGGTATTGTTTCTGTATGGTATTCAAAACATTATCTCTATCAAGTTCATATCTAAAAAAATATTCATTTATAAGGACTTTTTTTGCTTCGATTGACAAGATGCTATATGGATCGATAGGAACTTGTTCATACCCAATATATTCAGGTAATAAAGGAAAGAATAATTTTAAACGTTGATCTTGAGATTTTCCCGAGAATAAGTTAAACAAAATAAAAAAAGCATTTTGACTTCCATGGGTTAGGGCAATATGTTCATAAGTAATATTCCATTGAAATATTCTGTTGAAAAATGTAGCTAATTCCTTCCTAAAGCTAATATTTCCTTTGGGTGAATCATAAATACCAATTGCCTGTAAAAATTCTTCCTTATTGTCGAAAAATTGTTTAAACTTTTTACAAAAATATTCTTGTAATTCTTTTATAAAACCCGGGTTCCCACCACCTAACATTAATAAGTCTGGGTTTTGATTTAAGGCCTCATCTAAATCTTCCATTAGTAAAAAAATTCCAGAATCATTTTGATAATTCTTACCAAAATCAGATATTCGAAACATAAATGATACAATTTCTTTATATGTAAGTAAGGTAAATCATATTTTACTTTTCCAATAAGAATTGTGAACATTGATAAACAAAATTACATGAAATTTGCAGTTTTTGTACACAATCTAAGGGAAAATAATAACAGGATTCATTTATTAACCATTCTTCAAAAAAATCTATTTTTTATTATATAAGATTTATAAATAATATTATATTTTCTAAGATGTTTTTTTAGTAGTGTACACTTAATTGGGTCTAATCAAAAAAATTAACCTCCATTAGTTTGAATCAAATTTTGTAATGAAATTTTATTGAACGGTTTTAAAATATAAAAAACTTAAATGAATTATGAACTGATTTATTAGAATTCCTTACTTCATTTGTCATAAGGGTTTTAGAAAAAATGTGAATAAAAGAAATATGTATTGGGAAAATAATCCCCATTCAAAGTTAATGCGTTTTATGAAAGAAATGGAATGGTTTTTGGTTAATGGATTCAAAATTCATAGACAAGAGAGAGAGAAGATTTATAAGTATTCTAAATTCCTATCATCAACTTACAACAAAGGATTTAAACTTATACGAGTTATGGTGATCTCTGGCTTTTTACAAGAACAATAGTATAAGGATGATAAAGAATTTAATGGTTCGATGATGTATACTAGCAATGTGTAAGAAAGGCTTTTAAGGAGTAAAAACGAAGGCTATAGAATATGGTTAAGTTGCAAAGAGAATGTTAAGTAGACATTATTAAAAAAAAACACAGAATGAAATATTTTTGAGTTGTTCGAAATTGGGAATACTACTAAAAATATTGTGAAAAAAATATATGCATAAAATAACATCGTGGTTATCCTATGACTAAATAAAATTCTTTTTGCTCCATGAATTCATTAAAGAATTTTTAAATTTTTAGTTCTAAATCTTCCATTTGATTTTGTATTTCATTGTAAATATTTTCTAAATAGGGTTCAAATTGATATTTTTTTCTTTGGGATTCCACGATATGAATTCGATATATGATTTGGTTTATTAGTTCTTTTTGTTCATAAGGATTTAAACTATGAAAAAAATTTTTATAAATTTTTATTAAAGAAAATAATCGATAAACATCGATATTTTTTGTCATACTAGTTTGAAACCACCCACCAGATCGCTTAATGGTTAGCGGATATCCCTCTATGTCTGGAACAAGCGCAATAGGATATTTTATTAAGTATCTTAACCAGAAATCATAGTCCTCTGCTGCAAGCAATTTTTCATCAAAACCATTAAGTTCCTGTAGGATTTTTTTTTGAATTAAAACAGAACTCATTGAAATTAAACAATGACGAAAAGCTTCTAATAAAAAGCGTCCTGTACCAGGCTCTAATCGTTTTGGTGTAGAGACGACTTTACCGAATTTTACCCACTGTTCTTTCGTATGAGAAGCTTTTAAAAAAGGTCTTTTTTGCATAAATTCCCATTGTACTTCTAATTTGTTTTTATGCCACATGTCATCGGAATCCAAAAATGCTATCCAATCATATTGAGCTATTTGGATTCCATAATTTCTTGCTCCTGCTGGTCCCTTTGTATTTAAATTTTTTTTTATTTTAATAATAGAATGATTGATAAGCTTTACTTCCTGAAAATATTTAAGATATTCATCATATACATAATGATCAACATCTAAAATTACAATAATTTCCTTAGGTTGAACTGAATTTTCTAGAACTGAGTGAATTGCTCCCAGTAAGAGTTCTTTTCTCTCTATGGTATGATCAATAATAATGACTGATACTGGGAGCACGTGCTTCAAAAAATTAATTCCCTCTAAAGAGTTGTCTATAATCTAATTCTCCCTTTAAAGTATATATATTACTTCCCTTTAATTGATGTAATGCATCGGGAATAGGTAAGTTTGCTTTTTCAATAAATTTTTTTGTTTCTTCTACCCCTCCTAAGATTTCAATCCAAGCGGTGGCAGGTACCCAATTAAAACCAAATCCCATTGCCCCATCTACTCCTTTAATATCTGTTACTTCTGGTACTAATGATAAAGAATAAGAAATGTAGCGAGCTATAAAATATCGTACAATCTCTGCTTCTGTTCCAGTTGAATGTTTAATATGATTAGCAAGGCCACGATAATCAGAATCCTTCACATATTCTATGGCTTTTTGTTTAAAACTAAGATTGATTTCTGGTGGTAATTCATAATCTTTTTTATCAATGTTATATACCTTTACAATGGTTTTCCCTTCTTCTATTTTTTCTCTTTTGTATAATCCTTTTTTAGTTTTGTTTCCTAAGACACCTTGATCTATTAAATCTTGCATAAATTTAGGAAGAGCAAAGGTATGATGAGCATTGTCATGGGTATTTTCATAAATGTTATCCACTATAGCTTTATGAACATCAAGTCCCACGAGATCTACCGTTTCAAGAGGACTCATCGCTCTACCGGTATAACCTGATAACATTTGATCAATAAGATATATTCCCCCTTCTTTACTTTTGTTTTCAGCAAAAATTGCAGCTTCGTTCATAAATTGAAAACCAATTCGATTCCCAGCAAAACCAGGTTTATCATTGCATATTACCACATGACGAATCAATTTTTTTTCTAAGTATTCTGCAAAAGCTTTAGTGAAATTCGTATCGTTATGGGGATGTGTAATTAATTCACAAAGGATTAATTTATAGGGAGGGTTAAAAAAATGCGTACCATAATAATATTTTTTTCCATCTTCATCAAACATGTTTGCAAGTTTTTCAATTGATAAACCAGAACTTACCGTTGAAACAAGTGTACCGGGTTTTCGTGCTTTAGCAATCCTTTCATTAATTGGTAGTTTTGCATCATAACTCTCTGCTACTGCTTCAAATACCCAATCACTCTCTGCAACACATTGTTCTAAATCATCGTATGTTGCTGGAATCATATTATTTCTAATAACATCTGAACGAATTGATTCCACTGCTTTTTCTATTCCTTCTTTTGCTTTATCAAGTGTACGAGCAACCATATAGACTTTCATATTTCCAAATGCAGCTAAAATGGCAGCACTACCAGCGCCCATTGTGCCATTTGCACCTAACACTGTTGCAGTTTTAAACTCTTTCACATCCAGCTCCTTACTATATTTTTTTTTTAGTCAAAGTTTTGACATAAATTCAAATGTCAAAAACAATAATTGGAGTTTTTAGATTTAATCCATCCAAAGAATATTTAAAAAAATTATAATGTCATACTTATAATGATTCTAAATATAATTAAATTCTAAA
>JBEQAN010000044.1:0-8049 GCA_041640315.1 Leptospiraceae bacterium | reverse complement strand
TTTCTATATAATAGGATCCCCCTGCAGGATCAGTAACAAAATCGAGATGGCTTTCATGTTTTAATATCAATTGTGTATTAATTGCCATTCTTCTTGTGAATTCATCATCCGTATTGTTGACAGCACTCATAGGCAAAATTACAATAGAATCAACTCCTCCAATAATTGCTCCCATACAAGAAATGGTATTTCTTAACATATTGTTATAAATATCATAAATAGAATGATGAAATAAAGAATTCACTGCAATTTGCATAGGGGATTCTCTATAATCATCAATAGAAAAAGCTTTAAGGATCATCGCAATTAATCTTCTAGTTGCTCGAAGTTTGGCAATTTCAAGAAAATAAAGAGAACCAGTTGCTTGAACTAAAGAAATTCTAGGTAGCAAGGAAACTAAATCTAAAGATTGTAAATGTGTAAGAATTTCTGCAAAACTACTTAACGTAATACCTAATTCCATTGCTGGTGGGAGTCCCGCATTTTGAAAAATATCACCGCGAACAGAAATAAAGGGTTTTTCATGATTTTTGTAATGTTTTTCTACGTATTTTATAAAATCATCAAAATTATACGTAAATCTACCTTCTAATAAGAAATCTAAAAAGGGATCAAACAATATAACTGAATCATAAAGGGATTTTTGCAATAATTCGAATAAATGATAACTACTTCCAATAATATAAGAATTGAATTTATATTCTTTTTCTTGTTTTATTATATCTTGTAAATCTTCAAAATTATGAATGGATGTGCCATAAAATGTATAGGGATAACTTTTATCTCCAAAAGGGATAATTACACCTTCCGCACCTCGTCTTGTAGTTTGCTCTAATTTTTCGAAAATTTCTTCTTTATTACCTTGAATATATTGTAAAATTTCCCACTTCTGGGATAAAGATTTACCTCTTGTATAAGGATATACAGAGGGATATTCTTTAATAAATTCTAAGGGCTCTAAATCTTCTCTTCTATAAAAAGGAAGGAGATTTAAATCATCAAGAGTTTTCCACGAAATCGAAGAAATATCCTTTGGTTTTTTAAATTTTTCTAAAACTTTATAAATTTCTTCATACCATTCTTCTTTTGTGTTTAAGGGAAAATCACTTAAAAAAAGATTTTCCTGTTCTACTTCATCGGGGTAATATTCTTTAAGATCTTCTAAGTACTTTTGCATATAGTTCATGATTTTTTGTTTTTTTATTTTTTCAATTCTTTAATTGCAAGATATTTTAATACATATATAAAAATACAAAAATTTTGCCAATTTCAATTTTTAGAATGATTTTTATAATATAAGTTGATTAAATTTTATCAATTAATTAAAAAAAATTTCATACAAAATTATATTTATATAACTCATATAAAAAAACATCTAAGTTCTATTTAAAAACTTATTGTCTATATTCTATTTTATGACTTATTTTTATACTTATATATATAAATATAGACTTTATATTATAATTTTTCAAGTTTGATTATAGATTATGACATTTTATCAAAAAATCATGATTTATTTGAAGATATAGTTGTAAAATTATGAACCTATCTATAAATAGTCCACTCAAATGTTTTTTAATTTAAAACTTAAATTTATTTTTTTTTAAATTTTCCTTGCTCAAATCAATCTAATTCAACATTGATTTTTTTAAAACCATAAGAATTATAAAAAAATGGTTAAGATTTATAAGTAATTTTTATAATTGAGATATCATCTATTAAATTACCCGTTTTATGAATTTCTTGAATGATACCTTGAATATTTCCCTTAGATTTTTCAATAAATGTTAAAAATAAATTTTCATCTTCGTTAATTTGCACTTCATCACCATTTCGGATTTCGAGATCATCTTTACCATCTGAGCCTACAAAGATAACGTCATTAGGCTGTAAGTTAAAACTATAAATCTTTAGTTGATTTTCATCCAAACTTACTCCAAGTTTCCTTAAATCTGTTTCCCTTTGAAGAAACATCGCTTTTTGATTTCGATATAAAATGACACCAGGATGCTCAGCATTAATAAAGTATAAACGTTTATCTACTTCATCAAGAACTCCTATTACAGCTGAACATAACATTGATCCCCCAAATGTAATAAATACATTTTGTAATTCATTATAAGCATTGATTAACCATCGAGTAGGCTTCATTCCAACATTAGATAAATTTAATTTTGTCCGATTTAATATAGATAAAAAAACTGTTCCTAAAACAATCGCACCACCTGCACCTTGTATAGATTTGCCCATCGCATCACCATTTAAAAAAACAGTACAGGGATGATTATCAAGAATAATTTGATCGGTAATTATAATATCACCACCTATAAAATCTCTTTTATTTCTGAATGTAAATTCTTTAAATTGTTTTATATACGTTTCTATTTGAAATATTTCAGTATTATATGTAATTCGATTTAATGGTTTTAAAATCAGAGATGTTAAATAATAATCACCATCTTGTTTTTCCTTTAATTTTTGAATTGTTTCTAAACTTTCTTTTAACTCTTTTGTACGCTCAAGTACTTTGAGTTCAAGGGTTTTATTTAATTCTTCAATTTCTATATTTAATCGCACATATTGATTTGCAAGTACTACAGATAAACTTAAAATGAATGAAAAAAACGTATATGTAGAAACATTAGGAAGGTTGATAATATTACGATTTATTAGAATATCTACAATCGCTCCAAAGATTGCAATAAAAAAACCAGAAATCATTATAATAGCATCTATATTCTTTCGAAAGGATAAATATATCAAAATACTAAAAATACTTAATATCAAAGGTGGCCAAAAAATTAACTGTATGATATTTCTATTATATACATCCCAAATTCTTATATCATCAAATATGAGAATCACAGCGGAAGAAGCTATAGTCAAATAACAAATGGTAAATAAAACTATTTTATGAATTTTAAAAAATTTTCTTTCTTTAAATTCATTAGAAAAATATTTTTGGTAATAATAGTAGATAAAAAAATAAAAAAAAGGGAAAAGTAAAAATAAGCTAATATATTCGATACGTTTTAACAAAAATAAATTGTTTATTAATTCATATTTTAATGGATTTCTTAAAAATAAATAGAGTACTAACAAAAACATAAAAATTCCAAAAAATAAATTCTCTCTTTCCTTTAAGCGTCTTAAAAATAAAAATAAGAAGTAACTACCAACAGACATATATACAAATAGAAAAAATAAATTAGTACCATTAAAATAATAATAGTTTTTTTGTAATAAATGAAATGAACCAATCTTAGGATCACCTCGTATAATACCAACTTCATGATGAAAATAACCTTTAACATGAACTATCATAATATTTTCATCTTGAATAAGATAAGGTGGTATTTCATAGATTCGTATTCTATCATAAGCCTCTGGATATAAAGAATTCCAATCACCAAGTCCACCAATCATTGAACCATTCCAATAGATTTTATCTTTATCGCTAATTATTCCTAAATTGATTCCTAAGCTTTCTTTAACTGGCATTTGATATTTTATTTTCACTTTATACCAAATCTCATCGTTTTGTGTATATTCTTTTACATTAGATGGAATGGATATTGGTCTCCAATGAATTTGTTCTTCATTTTCCTTTACAAATGGATCTCTATCAGTAAAATACCAATCCCATTTAGATAGATCATAAATATGATTAGGTTGATTAATGATGATATCGTCTGCATTTAATTCAAACGAAAAGAATATTAAAAATATTTTAATAATAAAACATAATTTATTCGTCTTTAATGGAAAATGGCGTAAAATTTGTATGATAATCATAGTAATCTTCGTTTTCTGCTTTTTTTAGTAAATGAACAAAAAAATAAGTAAATGGGGTCATTAAAGCTTCCCATCCTACTTTTAAAAAATAATTACTAATCATAACATTAATAATTGCTTCGTTTTCCCAATAACCATAAAATGCTAATGGATAGAAAATTAAAGAATCCACTGCCTGACCTACTATTGTTGAACCAATCGTTCTCATCCATAAGAATCTTCCTTTAGACCAAATCTTCATTATAGCCATCACATAAGAATTTGAAAATTCCCCCGACCAATAAGCAATCAGAGAAGCAAGAGCTATTCTTGGAGTGATACCAAAGGCAATTTCATAAGCTTCTTGATACGACCAATTGGGTGATGGTGGTAATTTTATGATGATAATACTCATGATGGATGCAAATGCAAGCGCAATAAAGCCAGCCCAAACAGTTCTTCGAGTCCTTGCATATCCATAAACTTCTGTAAGAATATCACCAAAAATATAACTAAAAGGAAAAAAAAACACTCCCGCTCCAAATTCAATACCAAAAACCTTTGCCACTTTCGCAGCACCAATAATATTCGAAGTTAATAAAACAGTTACAAATGCAGACATTACAAAATCGAAATATTTATAATTTTTTCTCATAAAGTAATATCAAGTTTTTAAGAAGATACAAACTCTTTATGCTATTATAGATTATAATTTTACTAACTCTAATCTGTAAAACTATTTTTAACACATAAGGTATAAATGTAAATCATTTTTATCTCAAATTTATGACAAATTCATTTCAATTAAATTCAAAATTGGGTTGGATGCAATTAATTGTATCTAAATAATAAAAATCACCTTTAAGCATTTTATAAAAGTATGTTTGTTATGTAATTACATGTAAGGTGGATAATATATGATAAATTTTAATCAAACCCATAGAATAAACTAATGGATTTTATGTAAGAGATTCAAAAAAGGTTTTGGGAAAGCTCATTAGATGGTTTAAATGATATATTTACACTGAAACTACCTAAACCCATAAAAAAATAATATATGATTTCTGGATTAGAAAGTGGGTTTAAAGAGTTAGAATGAAGATTCAACATTATAGTAAGGTTTTAAAAGTAAATTTCATCAGACTTTTTAAAAACAGAAGAAAACATTTTTGAGTCGTATGAAATTGAAGTATTCCAAAAATATTTAAGAAAAAATTTCGTGCAAAAAAAGAGAATGATTATCTTATGATTAGATACACTTCTTACTGCATAATGTTTTTAAATTCATCATAGTAATGATTACTGTTATGATCATTTAGATAAAAGTTCTAATCTATTTAAACTAAATCGTTTTGATAAACATGTTCTTTTAGTGTACTTATCCCATCATCAAAAGAAACAATCAGTCTATCTCCTATTTTTAGAAACCATTTAATTAATCTTTATAAAAGGGAATTTAAAAATTAATAAAATTTCTTTATAAGAATGATAATCATTTGAAAAAATACAACAAAAATTTATGGTTGAAACAAAATTTTTTACAAAAACTTCCCATTTTTTTTTATTAAAAAACTACAAAAACCATATTTAGATCTATGTGAAAATACAAACCATACAATTTAAAACCAAAAAGGAACACAGGGTTTGTGTGAATTTATCACCAAAACATTTTGAATTTTTGAAAAGAATTGCTCATACTCAATTTAATAATGATATCTCTAAAACAATTTTATATTTACTTTCCAAATATCTAAGATATTTATTCTTGATTAAAAAAATTGACACAAAACGAACTTTAACTATTGACTATCAACCTCCAACAAAAGAATATAAACGATATTGGATTAATATTAATCCTACTTATTGGGGAGATTTATATAATTTAAGATTTGCCTTAGGTTATTCTATGAGTTTTCTATTAAGGATCATGCTCGACTGGGAAATGGAAGAAAATCATGAACCCAATATAGATGTATTGATACCCAAACCAATACTGAATCAATCTACACAGAGATCCACAAACCTTAGGCTTTTACAGAATTATGCACAAGAGGTTAGGATATTTCATAGATCAAGATGGGTATATATGCAATTAAAAGGGTATGATTAGGTACTTTTATAGAGGTTTTCTACTAAAAAAATATATATTGAATATTAATTTGGTAAGATACTTATATTTCTATAAATTACTATAAGATGTACGGTTTATTTTTGATATTATAAAATTTTTGCAATTTGATATTTTTATTATTAAGTAAATATTATAATTTTTAATTATAATATTTATTTACTATTTCTTATAAAGATATTGAAATTTTTTTACGTAAGCAGTCATTATAAATCATTGTTAATGATTACAATCCTTAGAATTGAATTTGACATATATCGTAGATAGATCAAGTTTGTCGCATGAAAAATATTTTTTATTTAATAGTATTATTATATATCCTAACAAATTCCCTTTATGCAACCAACAAAAATTTTGGCATAGGTATTTCTTTATTTTATCCAACGGGTATTACATTGAAATATAAATGGGATAAAGCTATGTCATTTGAATCTACAATTGGCATTGCTGAATTTGGTGGACATTTTCATGCTGGGATTTTGTATGATTTTGTAGAAATTGATAAAAATATAAAACTATATACGGGAGGTGCTTTTTTAATAGAAGAAAGAAAACGTAAGGTTAGAATATTTAGAGGATTTTTCGAAGAATCAAATGCATACTATCCAGGTATAAGAGCTCCTTTTGGAGTAGTTTTTTATTACAATAACCTTGATATATTTGGTGAAATCAGTATGAATTTAGTATCTAAAGAAGGAATAGAGGGTTTTCTTGGTATTGCAATTGGAATAAGAGGATATTTATAATCTATTTGGATTCATATTTGTTTACATATTCAATAATCTGCGGAAGTACAATGTTTTGAAATTCATAATTCAATTGTTTTGCACCTTCACATTTTAAATGTACCTGATCTGAAAATAAATCTCTATGTAAAAATTCATTAGGTAAATGAAAAATCCTTGCTTTTGGATATTGAGATAAAAATTCTTTGAATCCTTTGTAAAAAGTTGTAATATAAACACTATCCTTGTAATAATCTGGAAAAGGTGTATTCATGTAAATATATAAAATATTATTATTTTCAAGATATTCAATAAACTCTTTTGTAAGAGAAAAATCTAAAACTGGAACGGAATTCGCTTGATCCATTTGGGATTTTATCTGTGCTTCTTTTTTTAAATCCCATTGATATTGTTGTTCCAAAGAAATTCGATCGGAAATATTAAAAAAACCATTATTCTTCTTACGAAATTCCTCTAATATTTCATTATCTTGAATTCTTGATACGGGAGGTTGACATTCTTTTAAAAAGAGCTTATCGCAAGTACAATAGGCTTCTCCATAAAATTTTTTTTCTCTTTTATAATTTTCTATATTAAATATATTTTTAATACCATCCCTAAATCGATAAGTATAATAATTCAATGGTATACTTTGCGAAATGATAAAAAACCACTCCGGTCCTTTATACATTTCTGAAATTTCAATAGTATCAAAGGGAAATAAAAACCTATGTCCAAAAAATTCCCATAACATTTCTTGGTTATTTATCAAATTATAAGAACTTGATTGAAAAAATAATGGTTCTTTAGAGAAAAACACTCTTTCAATTGATCTTTTATATAAATATTCAAGTAGTGTCATGTCTGGCTTTGCATAGGAAAGTAATTTATTATCAATTAGGGGACTTCCTTTCCCACTAAACACAAGTACAGGAGAACCAGCAAATAAAACTGCTTTTGGTTTTTTATTAAACTTAAGATATTTTTTTACAAAATATTTATAATATCGCGTTCCCATTGCTGGTAAAGAAAAATTATAAACATTTTTAAAATTTCCAGGATTTAAAGACATACTTCGAGAATCACCTAAGATAATAATATCATAATTATTTCTTCCTGATTCTATTTGCTTCTTAACAATTGTTAATAAAAACTTTTCTGTTTTTTCGAATTTATAAATGGGAAAAATCCTCACAAGTGTTTCAATAAGGATAATTACAACTATGAACCATATCAATAACTTTTTAAAATGCGAAATATATAACATCTTTTCCAAATACTCCATTTAATATTATGATATAATATAAAATTAGAAATATCATAATCTGAGCCCATAAAGGGATCTTAAAAATCCATTCAGGATCGTTTTTTTTCCAGCGAAAATAATCAAGAATTAAAACTGGTAAAGAAATTTTAAAAATA
>JBEQAN010000043.1:0-8088 GCA_041640315.1 Leptospiraceae bacterium | reverse complement strand
AATTGGACGCTTTCTGTTTTTCGCTTAAGATTGTTAAAATTCTTGCAATATCTTTTTTTAATTTTTTATATTGTGCGGGATTTTTAATAACTTTATTAATTCCTCTGGAAAATTTTAGTTTTAAAAATTCATCTTTTTTTTCTTTTAGTTGGGTTTTTAATTCTTCAATAGATAGTTCATGATATTTATGTTTTGGCATATGCATCTCCTTTGTTAATGCCATTAGATGATTTCTTTTTTAACTACCACAGTTTTTACTGGTAATTTATGACTTGCTAAGCGAAACGCTTCCATCACATCATTTTCTGGAATCCCACTAATTTCAAACATTATCCTACCCGGTTTTACAATAGCTACCCAATATTCTGGATTACCTTTCCCAGAACCCATTCTTGTTTCTGCGGGTTTTTTAGTAACGGGATAATCTGGGAAGATTCTTATCCACAACTTACCACCTCTTTTTATATGTCTAGTAATTGTTCTTCTAGCAGATTCGATTTGTCTTGCTGTGATTCTTGCGCCAGTGATTGCTTTCAAACCATACTCACCAAATGAAACTTTATTTCCTCTTAATGATTTTCCTTTTAAACGTCCTTTTTGTCTTTTTCTGTATTTAACTCTTTTAGGGCTTAGCATATATTACCTCATTTTTCTTAGTTACTGGAATCCTCTAAGTTTATATTTTCTAATGATTTTTTGGGCTCTATGATGTCTCCTTTGTATACCCAAACTTTTATTCCTATTAAACCATAAGTAGTGAGAGCTTCACTTACTGCATAATCTATATTTGCTCTTAGAGTATGGAGTGGAACGCGACCATCTAAGTAATATTCTGTTCTTGCCATATCAACACCATTTAAACGACCGGATACCATGACTTTAATTCCTTGTACATGTCCTCTCATTGCTGCTCTTATTGCATATTTCATAGCTCGTTTATATGGCATTCGTTTTTCAATCTGTTCTGCTACATTATCAGCAATAATTTGGGCAATAGTCTCTGGATTTTTTTCTTCTTTAATTGTTACATTTATGTTTTCATTTTTAATGAGTTTTTTTAGTTCTTGTTTAATTTGTTCAATTTTAGCACCTTTGTTTCCTATGATAAGACCAGGTCTTACTGTATGAATAGTTACATTAATTCTATCCATTACTCTTCTAATGACTATTTTGACGATTGTACTCTTTGGATAGATTTTTCTAATATAATCTTTTATTGTTAAATCTTCGTATAAATATTTTGTATAATTTTCTTTTTCATACCACAAGGAATCCCATGTTTTATTAATTCCTAGTCTTAAACCTATTGGATTTACTTTTTGTCCCATTTTATTCCTCTGCAACTATTAGTGTAATTTTACTTGTTCTTTTTAATCTTCTAAAAGCACGTCCCCGTGCTCTTGGTCTATATCGTTTTAAAGTTGGCCCTTGATCTATTAATAACTTTTTGATATAAATATTACTTGAATTTGCTTTTGGATTTAAATTTAGATAATTGGCTCTTGCAGATAAAATAGATTTTTCCAATATCCTTGCACCTTTTTTTGTCATATTTCTTAAAATACTTAATGCATCATCTACATTATATCCTCTAACTTCATCAGCTACTAACCTTAGTTTTCTTGGACTCATTATGATAAAATTAGTAACACATTTTGCTTCCATAATCTTGTCCTTTATGTTATTTTATTATTTTTTAAGTTTTTTATCTAAAGAAGTATGTCCTCTATATGTTCTTGTGGGAGCAAATTCACCTAATTTATGACCTATCATTTGTTCAGTTACATAAACTGGTATAAAGTTCTTTCCATTGTGAACTAAAAATGTCATTCCAATCATTTCTGGAAAAATAGTAGATCGCCGAGACCATGTTTTTATAGGTTTTCTATCATTTGTTTCTACTGCTTTTAATACTTTTTTTAACAAATGTTCATCAATAAATGGTCCTTTTTTTAAGGAACGTGCCATTTTACACTCCTATTTTTTGGTTTTACTTCTACGTCGTTCTATAATTAAAGCATTAGATTTTTTTCGTTTCTTTCTAGTTTTAAATCCTAAGGTTGATTGTCCCCATGGTGTTTGGGGATGATTTCCTTTTCCTCTACCTTCACCACCACCATGTGGGTGATCAATTGGGTTCATGGCAACTCCACGAACGGTAGGTCTTATCCCTTTCCATCGTTTACGTCCTGCTTTACCATAAATAACGAGATTGTGATCTTTTGCACTCACTTCGCCTATGGTTGCTTTACATTCTTTTAGAACTTTTCTTAATTCTGTTGATGGTAATCGTATAATTGCATATTTACCGTCAAATCCTGCAAGTACTGCTGAAGTACCAGCAGCTCTACATAATTGTCCCCCTTTATTAGGTTGTAATTCAATATTATGAATATAGGTTCCAGGGGGTATTTTCTCTAAGGGTAAACAATTTCCTACTTTTATAGGCGCATTATTTAAAGATGAAATTACTTTGGATCCTTTCTGTAATCCATCTGGTGCTAATATATATCTATATTCTCCATCTGGATATTTAATTAAAGCAATATGGGCAGTTCGATTTGGATCATATTCTATGGATACAACAGTTCCTTCTATATCATATTTATCTCTTTTAAAGTCAATAATTCTATATTTCCTTTTATGTCTTCCACCTCTATGCCAAACTGTTATTCGACCCTCTGAATTTCTTCCCGCTCTATAATTTAATACTTGTAGTAAACTCTTTTTGGGTTTTACTTTATCCAATTCTGAGAAGTCGTAATAGGTTTGATATCTTGTTGTTGATGTATATGGTTTTAATTTTTTTATTGGCATCTTTAGACCTCTTTTATTTTTTTATTCAAAAGTTATTGTTTTACCTGGTTCAAGAGTAATAATTGCTTTTTTAAAGCCAGGTTTTTTTGTTATTATATTTCTAAATCTTGTTTTTTTATAAGGTTGATTGATTATATTAACTTTCATTGCTTTCACTTTATAAAGTTCATAGATAGCTTGTTTGATCATATTTTTAGTTGCATTTTTACTTACTTTGAATACTACTACTTGACCTTTTTTACTAATATCATTTAGTCTTTGAGTTTTTTCTGTTACGTAAGGCATGATTAAAACTTTATCTATTTCCATCTTATCACCTCAATTTTGTATTTTTTCAATAAAATTTTTATAACCTTCTTGAGTAAATAACAGTATACTGTTATTATATAATTCAGGTACAGTAGGTCGATTCGATGATACTAATATAATATTGGGTATATTGATTGCAGATTTAAATAAATAAGGTTCACCATCATCATAAACTAATGTAATTGTATGAGAAGGGACTAATTTTGCAGATTTTAAAATATTGTATACTTGTTTTGTTGAATATGTTTCGAGAGGGAAATTATCTATTTTATAGATTTGTTTTAATGATGACTTTAGATTTAAAATTTGTTTATAAGCTAACTTTCGCATTTTAAGATTCACTTTTTTATGAAACTCTGTTGGTCTTGGTCCCCATACTACCGCACCACCTCGAAATTGTGGAGCTCTTATTGAGCCTTGACGAGCGTAACCAGTACCTTTTTGTTTATAGGGTTTTCTACCACCACCAGATACTTGACTTCGAGTTTTGGTATTTCGTGTACCTTGTCTTCTATTCCAACGTTCTGATTCTAAAACAAAATGAATTAGATGAATAGAAATTTTTTCATTTTCTAAAATTAAATCATTTGGGAGTGATTCAATACCTTTGGGATTTCCTTGGGAATCCAATAAAATAATTTCTCTTTCTTTTGATAGTGTTAAATTCATTGTATCACCTCTACTTTTACAATAGATTTTTTTGGACCTGGTATAGCACCACTTACGAATAATAAATTGTTTTCAACATCAACTTCCATTATCTTTAAATTTCTGACTGTAACAGTCTTTCCACCTGCTCTACCAGGCATTCTTTTACCTTTTACAACTTCAGAAGGGAAAGTACTTGAACCTAAGGAACCGGGGGCTCTATGGAATTTGGAACCATGGGAAGATCTACCACCACCAAATCCATGTCTTTTCATTACTCCTTGAAATCCTTTTCCTTTTGAGATACCTTGAACTTTAACAAGTTGTCCTTTTTCGAATATGGATACATCGATTTTTTGTGATGATTGCACAGGTATGTCAAAATCTCTAAATTCTCTTAAAATTTTAAAAGGTGGTAAGTTATATTTTTTTAAATGATTTAACTCTGCTTTTGTTAGTAATTTTTCCCTTGTAGGTAAAAACGCTAATTGGACAGCATCATACCCATGTTTTTCTTTATTTCTAATCTCTGCAACGTAACATGGACCACATTCAATGATAGTTACAGGAACTTCTTTTTTATTTTCATCAAAGATTCGAGTCATTCCAATTTTCCTTCCTAACAATCCTCTTGCCATTTTTAACTCCTATCATTATTTACGTTTTGTTTTTAAGGTTTGAGCTTGCACCCCTGCCGGTAATTTTAATTTACTTAATGCTTCCGTCACTTGATCATTTGGTTCAAAAATATCAATCAATCGTTTATGTGTTCTAATTTCGAATTGTTCTCTCGATTTTTTATTTACATGCACGGATCTAAGTACTGTAAATCGTTCTATTGAAGTAGGAAGAGGAATGGGACCGGAAACTTTGGCTCCATTCCTTTTTGCAGCCATCACTATATCTAAAGCCGCCTTATCAATCAGCTTATGATCAAAAGATTTTAATTTAATTCGTATTTTTCTTGTTTTATTTTCCATTCCTCTTTCCTTTTCTTATCATTCAAGTATCTCCGTTACAACACCAGATCCTACGGTTTTTCCACCTTCTCTAATAGCAAATCTTAACCCTTTATCCATTGCGATAGGATAAATCAATTCAACAGTTAGATTTACATTATCGCCGGGCATCACTACTTCTACACCTTGAGGAAGAGTAATAGTTCCAGTTACATCAGTTGTTCTAAAATAGAATTGTGGACGATAGTTATTTTGGAAAGGAGTATGTCTTCCACCTTCTTCTTTTTTCAAAACGTAAACCTCTGCTTTGAATTTCTTGTGGGGTGTAATTGTACCAGGTTTTGCCAATACTTGTCCTCTTTGAACTTCTTCTTTTTTAATACCTCTTAATAATGCTCCGATATTATCTCCCGCTTGTGCATAATCGAGTTGTTTTCTAAACATTTCTATTCCAGTGACAACGGTTTTAATGGTTGGCTTTAAACCCACAATTTCTACTTCATCATTGATATTCAATTTACCTGTTTCTACTCTACCTGTTGCAACAGTTCCCCTACCAGTAATAGAGAATACATCTTCAATTGGCATTAAGAATGGTTTATCAATCTCTCTTTGTGGTTCTGGAACATATTCATCAATAGTTTCCATTAATTTTAATATTGCTTTTTCACCAATTTCTGAAGGATCTCCTTCAAGTGCTTTTAATGCAGAACCCGCTATCATTGGTGTATCTTTGGGAAATCCATATTTAACTAATAAATCTCTTAACTCTTCTTTTACAAGTTCTACCATCTCTTCTCTTTCATCTTCAGCTAATGCATCAATTTTATTTAAAAATACAACAATATAAGGAACTCCCACTTGTCTTGCTAAAAGAATATGTTCTCTTGTTTGTGGCATAGGTCCATCTACTACTGAAACTACTAAAATTGCCGCATCCATTTGTGCTGCACCAGTAATCATATTTTTTACATAATCAGCGTGACCTGGGCAGTCAACGTGAGCATAATGTCTTTTTTCAGTTTCGTATTCTTGATGAGATGTTGCAATTGTAATACCTCTTTCTTTTTCTTCTGGAGCATTATCAATCTCATCATATTTAACTGGTCTATTTCGACCACCCTTATATTTTGCTAAAACGTGTGTAATAGCTGATGTTAAAGTTGTTTTTCCATGGTCAACATGACCAATCGTTCCAACATTCAAATGCGGTTTTGATCTATCAAATTTTTCTTTTGCCATACTTTTACCCTTTTGTATTAATTTTATTTAGCTTATTGCAAATATTGAGATAGTTAATTTTTTTTTTGTAGCTTTTATGTCTACAAAAAATTGCTATAAAGTTAAGAAATTTTTAGGAAAGTATCTGTTTAAACAGATACTTTCGCCATAATTTCGTTTGCTATGTTAGTTGGTACTTGTTCATAATGTTTGAATTGCATTGTATAAGAAGCTCTACCTTGAGTAAAACTTCTTAAATCTGTTGCATATCCAAACATTTCTGCAAGTGGTACTTCCGCTTTTACAACACGAGCATTTCCTCGCTGATCCATTGATAAAATTCTACCCCTTCTTCGATTTAAATCGCCCACTACATCTCCCATATAATCTTCTGGGGTTACAACCTCTACGTCCATGATGGGTTCAAGCAATACTGGTTTTGCTTTTTTACATGCTTCTTTAAAAGCAATCGATGCTGCTACTTTAAATGCCATTTCTGATGAATCTACTTCATGGAAAGAACCATCATATAATTCAACAATTACATCAACAACGGGATATCCCGCCATCACACCAGCTTGCATCGCTTCTTGTATACCTTTATCAACGGCGGGTATATATTCCTTCGGTATTACTCCACCAACAATAGAATTTATAAACTGATATCCTTTCCCTGGTTCATTAGGTTTGACACGAATCCAAACGTGACCATATTGTCCACGTCCACCTGTTTGTTTAATGTATTTTCCTTCTACTTCTGCTGTGCCCGTTATTGTTTCTCTATAAGCAACTTGTGGTTTTCCTACATTCGCCTCTACTTTAAATTCTCGTTTTAAACGATCAACAATGATTTCCAAGTGGAGTTCGCCCATACCAGAAATTATCGTTTGCCCCGTTTCATGATCTGTTTTTACTCTAAAGGTGGGATCTTCTTCTGCTAATTTCATTAATGCTGCACCTAATTTATCTTGATCTGCTCTTGTTAATGGTTCAATTGCAAGATCGATAACTGGTTCGGGGAAAGTCATACTCTCGAGAACAATAGGATGTGATTCATCACATAAAGTATCTCCCGTTGATGTATCTTTTAAACCAACCGCTGCAAAAATATCTCCCGCATTAACTTCATCGATTTCTTCTCTTTGGTTTGCATGCATTAATAATAATCTTCCTATACGTTCTTTTTTATCTTTGTTAGAATTATAAACATAACTTCCTTTTTTTAAAGTTCCAGAGTATACTCTTAAGAAGGTTAGTTTACCAACGAAGGGATCAGTCATGATTTTGAAAGCTAAAGCAGCAAACTTTTCATTGTCATCGGTTTTTCGTTCTATTTCATTTCCAGTCTTTGGATCAATACCTCGTACATGAGCAATATCAAGTGGAGATGGTAAATATTGAACTACAGCATCAAGTAATGGTTGAACCCCTTTATTTTTGAAAGCAGCACCACATAAAACAGGGAAAATTTTTCTTTCTAAGGTTCCCTTTCGAATTGCTCTACGTAATTCTTCAACTGTAATTTCTCCTTCTTCTAAATATTTTTCAAGTAATTCATCATCACACTCTACTGCAGCCTCAATCAGCTTAGTTCTGTATTCTTCCGCTAAATCTTTTAAATCATCTGGAATTTCTTTAAATTCAAATTTAGCACCAAGCTCTTCTCCAGTCCATATAATAGCTCGATTTTCTACTAAATCTACAACACCAGTGAAATTTGCTTCCACACCAATAGGCAATTGAACGGGAACAGCATTAGCTCCCAATCTTTCTTTGATACTATTTACACAGAAAAAGAAATCTGCGCCCATTCGATCTAATTTATTTATAAAACAAATTCTTGGAACTTTGTATTTATCTGCTTGCCTCCAAACTGTTTCTGTTTGGGGTTCGACTCCCGCTACACCATCATATACT
The DNA here is from genome assembly GCA_041640315.1 of Leptospiraceae bacterium. GTDB lineage: Bacteria > Spirochaetota > Leptospiria > Leptospirales > Leptonemataceae > SKYB61. Next base: position 217 of record JBEQAN010000043.1, on the reverse strand, counting down.
GCAATGGCACCATCAAGAACTCTTAAGGAACGTTCAACTTCAACAGTAAAATCAACGTGTCCAGGAGTATCAATGATATTAATTCTATGGGGTTTGAATTGCTTTTCCATTCCATTCCAGAAAGTTGTTGTTGCAGCAGAGGTAATGGTAATCCCTCTTTCTTTTTCCTGCTCCATCCAGTCCATTTCGGTTGTTCCTTCATGGACTTCTCCGATTT
>JBEQAN010000042.1:0-8177 GCA_041640315.1 Leptospiraceae bacterium | reverse complement strand
AGTAAATAGATACAAATGATACCCGGATCATGTACACCATAATAATGAGCTAATTTATAAAACCACTGATCTCGAATGGGATCTGGAGAATTTGTATTTAAAATAAAAAAAATTTTATTTACTAAATTCTCTAAATTTTCTTTATCTAATGTCAATATATATTTATAAATTTCTTTTATTAATTCATTTTCTTTTATATTGTTAAGAAAAGGGAAAAACTCTTCTAATTGATAAGTCTTAATAAAATTCATAATTTCTTCCATTGTTCTGAAACCTACCATTGCCTCAAAATCATTGATACAAATTGCAAGCTCAGGTTTATGATTATCGTCTGGATAGTTGATTGGATCCTTTTTGTGTAATATCTGAGCTAAGGTTTTGTCGGGATGGGCTTGAATGGATAATGGTTTTTCGATATCTAAGATCTTAAATAAAAAGGGGAGTTTTGAAATATTTTTGTTCAATAATTGTTTTCCCAAAAAATGTTGTGGATAGTTGTGTATCATTTTATCGAGGGATTCTTCTTTTATAAAGTTTATATAAGCCTCATCTATTATTACTGGATAAACACTAGAAGGACTTTTTTTATGAGCTCCCATCCACAACTCTGCAATGGGTTGGTCTTCGTCATAACTTAGGGTTTGGAGTTTTTTTAAAAAGTTTCTTATAAAACTCTCTGGATTAGTACTTCCCCAATCGTAATTTTGTATTGTAGGTCTTAGGGTATATAATATAGGTTTATAAGATTCCATCATAGGGTTAAATCGGGATTAAGTTTTAGTCTTTCTGGAATTGGTTTTCTTTGTAATTTTTCGGGATTTGTTTTATAATAGCAATACGAAAAAGATTGAAATAGGATTAGAAAAATAAATAAAAAAAAAGATGTATATATAAAAAGTTTCCAATACTTAAGAGAATTTGAACTCCTGGTAAATATACTTTTTATATCATTGATTAAAAAGTTGAAAATGCCTTTAATAAAATTAAGGAACATAGGTAGGTTTAAATTTTTGATTGCTTTACTTTTGGCAATTATTTCTTTTTATTCGGTTTAACTTATGAATCAACAAAAAAAAGAATTTCAATGGATTGAACTTAATCATTTTATAAAAAATATCGATACCTACTTAAAAAATGAGGAGCTTAAAAGACTTTTTATCCCAAACGAAAGTGTTCAGTATATTCTTGCTGTTTCTGGAGGACCAGATTCCATATTCTTGTGTTATTTATATTATTTATTTTATAAAAAAAAATATATTAAAATGCCCATTATGTTTCATTATAATCATAATATAAGAGATGATTCATATCAAGACGAAGAAATAGTATTTTCATTATCTAAGAAGTTAAAATTACCTTTTTATGCAAGCAGTGGAAATGTTTTAAAGTTCTCAAAATTATTAAAGATGAACTTAGAAGATTCAGCAAGAATTTTACGTTATAGAGCTTTATTAAAACTTACTCAGAAATTCAATGTTGAATCAATTATTATTACTGGTCATCATGGAGATGATTATCTTGAAACTATTTTTTTACGTTTAATTCGTGGATCCTCTTTAAGAAATATTTATTTTAATCCTTTAAGAAAAGTACCTGTAAAAATCGCCAAAAACATTTATTACTTAAAAGTATTAAGTCCATTACTACTATTTGATAAAGATCAAATTTTAAATCTATTACAACAAAAAAAGATCCCTTATGCTATTGATAAAACGAATTATGATCTACAGTATAAACGAAACCTAACTCGCTTTAAACTTTTGCCTCTATTAAAACAATTTGGAATTAAAGGTGGACTTGTTTGGCAGAGAACGCATTTAAATCTACATAGATTTAAATGCGAAATTAGACATAGAGACTTTTTAATTTTAGATAAGTTGTTTTTTTATAATCTTGGAAATAAAGAAATCAAACTCATATTTGATCAAATCACAAATGGATTAAGCATATCCCCCGTAAATGCAAACATCATCTCTGAATTTATCTATCAATCATATACATCAAAAATTTTTATTCAAACAAAAAATATGATTATTGAAAGTGTGCGAAATCAAATATGGTTTATTAATTCAAATTCCAAGTTATTAGAAGAACCTATAATAAAAAATCATAAAATCCAATGGTTGAATCAAGAACGAAATTATAATTTAAAAGAAAATGAAGTATTATGTTTTTTAAAAATAGAAAATAATCAAAAGATTAAAAATCATATAAAGGAACTACTTCGAACAAAAGAAATCCCCCAGGTAATCCGATATAATATTCCCTATATAAAAGAAAATCATTATGACAAAAGTTTAATTAAAAGGATCTTACTCTCATTTCTTCCAGATTTTCAGGATATATATATAAATTCTACTTGACGAAAGATATTTTTTTATTAAGAGATTTCTATTCAAAAAATATGGATTTAGGTAATTTTTTTTCTCAGTTAACTCAGTTCCAACGTGATTTACAAAAAAAATTTGAAAAATTATTTTATAGAGAATTTTCTCATAAACTTTTAGAAAGCTTGTATCAGTATACCAATCCCGAAATTATTGGAATAGAAAATATACCCAAATCTCAACCTACATTAATTATTCCTAATCACAGTGGTGTTTTAGCGATTGATGCATTAGTTTTGCAATTTATAATTATGCAAAAAGTAAAACGTTTTCCTTATACAATGAGTCATAATTTTTGGCATAGTTATCCTTTTTTTAAATATTCCTCTGAAAAACTGGGATATATACCGCAGGACTTTAAAGTTGCTTTAAAGCTTTTAAAAGAAAAAAAACTTTTATGTCTATTTCCAGAGGCAGAAGAAGGGAACTTTAAACCAAGTATTTATATGTATCGATTACAGAAATTTAATCCTGGATTTATTTCTTTGGCACTCCTTTCAGATGCTAAGATTGTTCCAACGTGTATTATCGGTGCAGAAGAAGCTAATATTAATCTTGGATATATCCATTTAGAAAAATCAGATATTAAAATTCCTTTACCATTAAATCTTATACCATTTCATGTAAAATGGAAAGTTATATTTTTAAAACCAGTAGATTTATCAAAATACTCAAAAAAAGACGCAAAAAATGTAATTTTCTTAGAAGAAGCTGCACAAATCATTCGAATGAAGATACAAGATCGAATTCACAAAGAACTTTTAAATAGGGGAGTTTTAAAATACTTAGTTGACGGGTAATATTATGATGACAGAAGAAATCAATTTAGAACAAGCAAAAAAGATCATAGAAAGAAGTAAAAAACTCCTAACAGTTAAAGTGGATGAAGTCATGACAAAGTCTGTGATAACAGTAGATTATTATGATCCTGTAGCGAAGGCGGCAAGAATCATTCTTGAAAATGGATTTTTAAGCTTATTGGTATTAAAAGAAGCAAAACCTTTTAATATGGTTACTGTCTTCGAATTGTTAAGATTAGGATATGAAGAAACCTTGAGTCAAAATAAAGATTATTTAACAATGAAAGTAGGAGAATTAGTAGAACATAAACGTTTTTACAGTTTACCTTCTGGAACATTACTTAGAGAAGCATTAAATTTTATGATGGAAAGAAAATTAAGAACAATCCCTATTATTACTAACGATAAGGTTGATGGGATATTGTCTATAATAGATATGGTTCAATGGTATAGAATTAATCACACGGAGATTATCCTTGGAAAAGAATTATTATAATTATTTACCTTTTGGTATTACGGATCCTATAACGATTGCAAAAGAAAAAGAAAAAGCTAAGAGATTAAAAAAAACCGCGTGGTGGAGAAAAAAAACTGCCTCTGGAATATGTTATTATTGTAAAAAACAGTTTAAACCTAAGGAATTAACAATGGATCATAAAATCCCTTTATCCAGAGGGGGGTTATCAACTAAAGAAAATTTAGTTCCCTGTTGTAAAGAATGTAATAATAAAAAGAAATATTTACTCACAGTAGAGTGGGAAGAGTATTTAAAAAAATTAAAAGAAGGTTCATAATTTTTTTCTTAAAAATTTTCTCTTTTATACGATATAATCATAGAGGAGTAATTATGAAAATATTTTCTTATCCCGGAGTGCAATTTTATAATGGTTTCCCCAAAGTGGAAGGGGCTAGTAGATATACACCTTTTCAATTAAGGACTAATTCGGAAAAACATATGCAAATTTCTCAAAAACCAGTATTGTCTGATATTGTACCTGTTAAAGAAAGGGTTGCAACAAATTTTATGGACGCTTTAAATGAGCTTTTGGGGAATGTAGAAGCCTTATCGAATGAATCGGATGAATTGACAAAAAAAGCAGTCTATGATCCAGATAGTGTAGATGTTCACGATGTAATGATAGCAGCACAAAAAGCACGTTTTGCATTAAATTTAACCAAGACGATTTCAGATGGGTTGATACGTGCTTATAGAGAATTGATTACTCCAAGATAAACTAAGATCCTGAATTCTTAATATTTGTTAAGATCTTTTTTTATTTTGGGGAGAAATTTTTTCTGTACAAATTTTGAAAGGCTTTTAATGTTTGTAATCTAAATCTTATTAGGGGTTGGAAATATGCCAGAAGGTTTAAAAAATATATTAAACAAACTTGTTGAATTGTGGGGTAAATTAGACAATACTAAAAAAATTACCATTGGGATAATTTTAGCTATAATTATTGTTGCATTTGGTTTGATTGCAAATTATTCTCAAAAACCAGCTTTTGAAGTTTTATACGAAAATCTCAATGCATCTGATTACGCTGCAATTACAAAATTTTTAGAAGCTAATGGTTATGAATGGAAAGGAGTTGGAACAAGCACAATTTACGTAAATGGTCTTAAAAGACAAGAGATTATAACTAAGCTTGCACAAGAAAATCTGATTCCCCCTGGCATAGAAGGATGGGAATTATTTAATATGTCAAGGTGGGATGAAACTACCTTTGACAAAAATGTTAAACTCCATAGAGCAATCAAAGGTTCTTTGGAACAAATGTTAATGACTCTTGACTTCGTGAAATCAGCAAGAGTAGAACTTGCAATTCCACAGAGAAATAATTTTTTAACGGATACGGAACCCGTAAAAGCCTCTGTAGTATTAACTTTAAAACCTGGAATAGAAAAAATTTCTGAAAAACAAGTGATGGGGATCAAAAACCTAATTTATAGAGCAGTTCCCAATCTTAAAAGAGAAAATATTACCATAACGGATGCCAATGGTAAAGAATTTGTTGAACCAGATGAACTAGACCAAGAACAAAGAAAACTCGAAATTGTAGAAAAGAAAAAGGAATTAGAAGAAAAAGAACGAAAAAAATGGATGGCTGAAATTCAACAAAGTTTATATGAGTTTTATACTGCGGATAGAATTTCCATCATACGTGTGGCTTTAACAATTAACTGGGATGAGGTAAAAGAAAAACAACATTTAGTTGAACCTGTGGAAGCAGAGCCAGAAAACCCAGACACACCTTATCCAGATCGAAAACTTATGCCTAATGGTACATTGATAATATCAGAAAATGCTCGAAATGAACGTTTTAGAGGAAATGGATTTACACCGGGTGGACCGACTGGAACAGAGCAACAATTGCCACCGGGATATCGAGACTTAGATTATCAACGTGCTGAATATGGTAATAATGATGTCATTCGTAATTATGATTACAATCGTATAGAAAAAGAAATTTTAAGACAGCCTTGGGAAGAACGTGCTCGTTCCATAGCGGTTGCTGTTGATGGAAAATGGATAAGAAAAGGAATCAAAGAAGATGGTTCTGGATATATTAGAGAATATATTCCTCCAACTAAAGAAGAATTAAAGACTATAGAAAAACTTCTTAAAGCATCTATTTTATATAAAGCATCGAGAGGGGATCAAATTGTTGTAGAGCATTTACAAAAAGATCGTACAGCACAGTTTGAAAAAGAAGATCAAGAATTAAGAGATAAATTGATGATGCAAAGACTTCTAATTGTATCGGGTATATCAATTTTAGCCTTTATATTGCTGTATTTAATTTATAGAGCCATCAAAAACGAAATAGCTCGTAGAAGAAGATTAAGAGAAGAAGAATTAGCTGCTCAACAACAATTGATGAGAGAGGCAGCTCTTCGCGTAGCAGATGAAGGTGCTGCGGAGGTAGAACTATCAATTGATGAGAAAGCCCGTAGAGAATTATTAGAAAATGCCATTAACTTGGCAAGAGAAAAACCAGACGAAGTAGCGAAACTATTAAGAACATGGATAAATGAAGAGTAGAACTACGTTCTACCTTCATATCCTATAACATCCATGAAGGCACTTACAGAAAACACAGCTTTTCCTCTACCTGGATCTCCATAACCTGGTGGAACGGGTAATTTATATTTTTCAAATGTCCTTTTCCATACAGTTAATAGTTCTAAGAAATATTTTAATGGTGGTCTTTGCTGATTTCCAAGTGTGGTAAAAGGTTCTGGACACCAAGTAGTAAATCTTGGAACAACACCATGACTCATAAAAAAATCCAATCCTTCTGCAGTAGACTTAATTGCCTCTTCGATTGTACTAAATCCATATGGCTTTGATAATTCAACGCCTCCTACAAAATTGGGAATTACATGCGATGGTCCAAAGATATCTACAGATTCTATGATTCTTCTAATCCAATTATCCCTTCCAATATAACGATCTTTTCCAGGACATAGAATTTGAAACAATCGTTTATCCCATACTTCATAATTAGGATGATAGATTTTGATGCCAGCTTCTTTAAAACGTTTTAGGTCCTCTTTTTCCCACGCTTGAACTACCATTTTACCTAACCATCGATTGGGAAAATGTTTTTCTATAGCTTCTATATATTGAAAATAAAAATCCTGTTCGTTTTTATCTTGTAAATGTGTTACTACTGAGCCCCCCGTAACCGTATAAGCCTTAGCTACAGTATCTTCTTTATCGATCCAAGAAAGAACTTCTATGATATCCTCAATACTTTTTATTCCGGTATAAGGTCTTTTGAAATTTTTTTGTTGTCTCCAATTATGATTAATATCACAAAAAGCACATTCTTCCTCTTTACCAAAATATTGACAATTACGAAATACTGTTAAATAGATCAGATAACCCCATTCAATGACAGGTGCAATATCACCGGGATTTTTACCGTTTTTTGTTTTATATTTATACCAAGAAGGAATCGGTGGTAATTCCACTTTGCCTAAGATATGACTATCAAGTTTTAATACAATTTCGTCATTTTCTAAGGTAATTTTGTAGGGTGAAGTTGTATCGATTCGAACGGAAATCACAGTCGGTAAAAGATTAAAAATGCCCCCATGAATTTTAATTTCTTCTGGAGCTTTGAATCGAAATTCCTCGGGTTGTTCGCTTAAAGGAATATGATCAAAAGTAAAAATAAAATAATCTTTTGTTTTATAGGTATGATTTTGTAGAGCTTTTGCATCAAAGTTTAACCCAAGCCTTAAAATGTCTTGTTTAATAATTGCTTCTATGGGGATTTCTTTGTATTCATCAATAAATTGAACTAATTCATCAAGGTTGGTTTGGTCTTTAAAATTTTGTTTAGTAGAAGTTAACATATATCCAATTAAATTAAACTTATCATATTAACAAAGAAAAAATTATAAAAAGAAAGTATTATAACATCATATTTCTAAAATTTTCTATACTTACTACCATTCCATGTAAGAATATTGTCCTTAATACTATATTCATAACATTGCCAATTGCTAAAGGGATTATCATATAATTTTATACATATGTTTGAACCCTGCACATCCCAATCATAATAATAACATCCTGAATCACCATATGAATAATCCATAATATAATAGCATGGTTGAATTGTAGGCATAGGATCGTAGTATCTACATTTTTGAAGCCAGGCGTAATTGTCATTATAGAAATTTAAATTATAATATGAATAACAATAATCATCTGAATAGCTTAGACGACCAGACCAATGACCAAGTAATTCTTTGGGATGGTTATACTTAGGTTTTGATAACAATAGAGCAAGAAGTAAATATTCATCTTTAAGATCTAAATTTGGGTACGGATTACAAAAAGTAGTAAAAAATGTTAAACTGATGAATTGGATAGTTAATAATAGTAACTTTAATTTAAATTTAAAATAATTTTTTTGATTTTTTATACCAAAGTAATTGTTAAAAAATTTTGTTTTTATTAAAGGTTTCATGA
>JBEQAN010000041.1:0-8225 GCA_041640315.1 Leptospiraceae bacterium | reverse complement strand
GAATTCCATTTTTTTAAATATGCTATTGTAATTGTAATTATTCCACTTTTTATGTGGATTCATGTATTTCTTTTTCCCACCAGTTTTAAAGAAATTTTCCCTTATGAAATTTTAACCCAAAATAATCTAAAAATGCTAAATTTGAAACAATATCTTAAAGTATACCCCGTTATTGTAGAACATAAAACATACAGTCCCCCTAAGGAAGATCAAATCCCTGTTTATTCATCGATTACTTCTGGTGGAAGTGGTGGCATCACTAAAGATACTGGATTCCATACCTTATCAAATGCTGATGAGTTTTTTATCTCATATAATACTTTAGAATATGATAAAATTCAAAAAGCAACTGATAACAATTCCGTAAAACTACAAGAAAAAAAATCCACTATAGAACCCTCAAATGAAAAACTCACAGATCAAGGAAGTCGAAATAAAACAAAACAAACTACGGATGAAGATGTACAGCCTCTACCCACCAAGATTCCAGCCAACTATCGTTTTAGATATGATTTTGCTTTAAGATGGGACTATTCACCCCAATTCGCAATTGCAAGTATAGAATTGAAAGGTTATAAATATTTTAGAGATATGTTAAGACAAATCCGCGAAAATTTTTCTCCACCCGGTCTAAATTTAGTTTGGAGGGATAATGCGGGAGTAGTAATTAGTCAACCTATTAAACCTCAAGTAGTAAGTGTTTTATTTTTGTTAGATTATGATGGAACGGTAAGGGATGTAAAAGTGGTATCTAGTATGGGACAAAAACCCGTTGATGAAGCCTGTATTCGAGTTTTATTAAATCAAAATTTTGGTCCACCACCTCCAGAGATTTTTGAACATGGAAATATATTTGGAATTAATTTTATTTTTCCACCAGTTTATTAATTCTGAATTTTTCTTAAAAAACGTACTTGATTTTTCCATAACCCGCGAATAAATCTCTTATCGTTTTCACTTTCAATTACAAAAATTCCTACTGGTAGATCTTTATCAAAATAAATAGATAGCCGATTTTTTATATACATATAATAACAATCCTTTATAGTATCCTCTTCATAAAAAAGACAGTGGGGAGATTTTTCAAATTTTATAAAAATTTTTTTATATGATGGATATAGTTCAAATATTCCAATAAAATCTTTATATCTATCTTCTTCGATTTTTTGAATATTGCTATCTTTTTTACAAGAAAATAGGCTAAGTATTATAATTAATACAAATAAGATGGTATCCATATACTATCTTTTCTTATAATAAAACTAAAATCTCTATAAAATCTTTCTTGTTTATTTTGAAAATAACATTTTATTGTACCACCTTGAATTAAACTATAAGAACCATTCCCACGGATATAATATTCATCTGATTCTAATTCTATCAATATTGGATTATAGATGATTCCAGAACTTGAATATTGAAGTTTCAGTTTTATCAATTTATTCTTTAAATTTATATTCATTAATTTTTCAATTAATTCTATTCTGTAATCATTATTAATAAAAATAGAATCAACTTCAAATTTAAGATTGCTGGAGTTATTAAGATAAATATCTTTATAATAAAGACCATTTGATGTAGATGAATACTCGAATATTATTTTATTGATAGATTCCTTGCATTGATTACAAAAAAAACTTAATTCAATAGCTGGTTTATATAAATTTAAGTTTACATAAAAATTATGAACGGGGATCATCTGTAAGAAATCTATACTATAGCTCATTCGAATCCAAGAATTTTGATAATCACCATTTAAATTCATTTGCAATCTTTGTTCGTTGAGTTGTAAGAGTCCTTTTATAGTAGGTAAGTTTTTTTGAGTTGCATTGATTAAATTAATTTTGGTTTCGAAGTTAATATTTTTTATAAAATTTTTATATAGATCAGATTCATAAAATTTATTTTCCCAAGCTGGACCTAAATCCTGATACTTCTTTGCATCTTTTTTTTCAGCTTCAATTTTTGCCTGTTTATAAAATTCATAAAGCATATCAAAAATAATTTGATAATTTGTTTCGAGTAAATCGAAATTTCCTTTAATAACCCAAGAAGGGACTTTATCATAATAATAATTAATGTTTCCAGAATAATTAAAATCTAAGGAATTTATTGTTCCATTTATGAAATAATAAAAATGATTTGGAGATATTGTTGTAAACTCAGCTTTTTTAATAAAAATATTGGGTTGAGATTTTTTTTGTAATAGTATAAATTTCTCTAAGTTGAAATTTCCTTGGATTGAAATATTTTTATTTTTAGACTCAAGATTTAAGTTTAGTTCTACCCCCCCCTTAGAGTTAAAATCAGTTTTGATTAAATGATTATCTATATTCATCTTTAAATTTATGTTGCTATTGTAAAATTGGTCTTCTTTTTCATGAACGAATTTAATTTCGTTCATATTATTTTTAAAATTTAATACTTCTTTTAAATAATCTTTTTGAAATGCTTCAATATAGGAATAATGAAATTCTCCCGTGATATTCTTAGCATTGATAAAACCAGATTCTAATTCAAAGTTATATAATTTACCATAAACATTATTAGCAAACCCTAAGGGAGTAATATCTATAGAACCTTTACCATTTAAATAAAAATTTGATTTTATTTGGAAAATTTTAAAAGTTGGATTTAATTTGAATCGTTCGACAGTATTATCTATTAATATTTTTATTAACAAATTTTGAAATTCAAAGTAAATCCTATTTTTTTCTGTATAAGGTAGCCAACTCCCAAAGATTCGAATCGATTGATTTTCACTTCGCCAATTTCCATAAATTATTACTTTTTCTTTTTCTGGAGTTAAATTGAGTTTTATATTTTGATAAGCTTTTAAATTATCATTGAATGAAATGCCTTTAATATTTATATTTAAATTATATTTCATTATAAAATCAAAGATTTGATTTAACAAATAATAAAAATTTGTCTTTTTGTAAAATTCACATTCAAGGTTTTCTATATTTATGCTTTTAGCTTCCAACGTTTTTAATATTGAGGTTAATTTGAAATATATATATAGATTTTCAATTTTACAATAGTCCTTTTTATTTTTAAGTTCAAATTTTAATTTATGAACTTTTAAACCTTGGAAAATATGAAAATTTGCGTTTAAATAACTATAACCCAGTTCCTCATTTTCTGGTTTTAAAAAACTTACAAATTCTTTTAGAAATCCTTCTTTATTCTTAACTGATTCATTTAATTTGATTTGAATTAAAAAATTTGTAGAAAAAACGACAAATCCAATAAATATTATACTAGAGAAAATATAAAATATTAATTTTTTCATTACTTAATCCAAAATTATGAAGACAAGAAATGGAATCAATCCAGTTTTTCTTTTATTTTTACTTTTAGTTTTAGAATTATCTCCCAACAAATTATATTCTCAATTCAAAATACAATCGATAAGTTCTATGAAATGGAACGTAATCGAAAGTGATAAAATTATTATGTATTATCCAGAGAATTACGGCTTTCTTGTATTAAAAGCTTTATCAGAGGCTAATAAAACTATTGATTATTATAGTAAAATCTTAGAACATCAATTAACACATCAAATTATTATATTTATTTATCCTTCTTTTAGGGACTTTCAATCTAGTTTGATTCATCCTTATTTTTTACCTGAGGGCATAGCAGGTTTTACAGAACCATACTTTGAACGAGTGGTAGTACCTTATATGGGAAATGAAGTTCAATTTTTATATACCTTAAGACATGAACTTGTACACTCCTTTCAGTATGATATTTTATTAAATCTTGCAAAAGAAAGAGATATTTTATTACCTTTATGGTTTATAGAAGGAATGTCAGAATATTTAAGTATTGGGGTTGATTCCAGTATGCACGAATTTTTAAGAGACCGCGTATTTTCTAAAAGACTTCCCAATGCAATAGAATTATTTTATTTAGATGGTTATGCCAATTATAAAATTGGTCAATCCATCATGTATTTTATTCATCAAAAATGGTCAATAAAACATATATCCATTTTACTTCGCAATTTTATTTTGACAAAAGATATTCAAACAAGTTTTATAAAAACCTTTCAGATGGATTATTTTAATTTTATCCAACTATGGCAAAATTTTATTTATCAAATGTATAAAGCAGAACAACCACAAGAAGATGAATATAATAGACGTATCACTTTTAGATATTTTGATTTACTAAATAATCAAGTCCCTTTTCATTATAAACCTACAATCTCCCACGATGGGAAATGGATTGCTTATATTACATACGATAAACTTTATCCCGCTATAGTAATTCAAAAATTTCCTAATCCCTATTTGACGGATGAGGAACGAATTAAAAGAGAACTCGTCGTTTCGTACTTAAAAAACGAAGATTTCGAAGAATGGATGCCATTAGATACAAAATTAAATTTTGATAAATCAAATCAACATTTATACATTCCCACAAGGAATAAGTCCAAATTGTCTATTATTAAATTTCATATTCAAAAAAAACAGATTGTAGATATATTTTATTTACCTTTTGATTCTTTGAGTGATGTTTCTATAAATAATACAACTAGTAATGAGTTATTGATTTTTTCTGCTTCCATAAATGGTATTAATGACGTTTATACATTGGATCTAAAAACAAAAAAACTAAAAAAATACACTAATACATTTGAACAAGAAATTAGTCCCGTTTTTGATTTAGAAGACAAGTATATATTATTTATAAAATTCCATAATTATAAATCTTATATATACAAACTCAACCTTCAATCCCTAAAAGAAGATCTAATATTTTCTGTAGATACAGAAATTCGAAATATTAAAGAAGGATATCTAAAACTTCACAATACAATTTCCAGAGGACTTTTTTATAATATTTTTATAAAGAATAAGTTTCAATTACTTTTTTATGATTATACAACAAGAAAACACTATATCATTACAACCAACAATCGAGATGTTTATACATTTGACTTCAATATTGATCCTAATTCTTTTAAAATCATTTATACAACCCTTGAAGAAGGAACTTATGAAATTTTTAGTTTAGATTTTTCTGAAAGTAAAGATAAATTTATAAATTTTTATAATAATGAAAGTTTAAAATATTATTTCGAACCACTAAATAAAAGTTTTCAAGAACTAATAAATCCCATTTTGGTATGTTGTGATTATCTTAAAAATAAGATTGAGTTAAAATTTTTAGATACCTTTAAAAACGAAGAGATTAATTTTTATAGAGATGGTTTTCCTTTTGTAGCTTTAACTGGAGCGGTCGATAGCCAAGGAAATTCCAGCCTTGTTTTCTTAGGATATGGTGCAGTAGCGGATCTACGAAGAAGGCATAAGATCGAAGGATTTTTAACCTACCAAGAAAAGCCAGTGATTATAAATGGGGAATTTCAATATAGTTATAAAAGAACTAATGTTCTTTTGAATTCTGGAATTTATAGTTATAATGGTGTATTTGCTATCTTAAATCCATTAGATCTAAGCTTAAATAACATAATTTATAATCCTTTTCAAAGATTATTTTCTAATTCTATGCATGGTTTATATTTTACTTTGCAATATTACAATCATCAATATTCTTCTTTTGGATTGCAATTCGATATAGGAAGAGAAGAACAAGAGTTTTTACCAAAACTTCCAGAAGATCGTCCTAATGAAGATATTTTTAAAAATCATAAAAATTTAAGACTATACTATATCTATGATAATGCGAAATATACTATTTACGGTCCCCTTGATGGATATTCTATCTTGGTTGGTTATGAAATACCATTTAAATCAAGTGCATACGAAAAGGAGGTATATCAAACTCTGATGGAATTTCGTTATTATTATCTTTTCAGAAATTTTTCGTTATTTGCTTATCGTTTCTTCATAGGAAGTCAAACTGGAGAAGATGCAAAAAATTTCCCCTATAGAATTGGTGGATATTCTACTATAAGAGGATATGAATTCCAGAAATTCGAAGGAAGGTATGCATTTTTGATGAATGTAGAGTATCGTTTTACCTTTATCGAAGAATTACTATTTGGTTTTCCCGTAAGATGGAGTCCCGGTCTTATTCGTGGTTCTATGTTTGTTGATATGGGAGCTGCATTTGATGATCCAAAAATCTTTCAAGCTTTTGAAGGGAAAAAAACTAAGGATTTAAGAGCCTCCATAGGTATAGGATTACACTGGAATAATTTTTTGTGGTTTATTTTCCCTGGTGCTATTATGAAGATAGAATGGGCATCTCCCTATGATGGTAAGAAATCTTTACCTTTTAATAAATGGCAAGGTAGATTCTCCTTAGGATTTGTATTTTGAAAAAAATGGCGGGATAGACGGGACTTGAACCCGCGGCCTCTGGTGTGACAGACCAGCGCTCTGACCAGCTGAGCTACTACCCCTTCAATTACCATTAAATGAATGGCTATATCAATGTCAAACAAAAAATATTGTGTTTACATAAACTTTAATAAAAATAAGAATAAACTTTAAAAACATTGATTTTTATACGATATTAAAAAAAGTGTTAAAATTATGTTAGATAAAATAAGAAGTCATTTCAAATCTATTACAGGTTTATTAATTCTTACAGTATTTGCAACAAGCTTAGTCCCTGCAATACTTAACTATGCATTTGATTTTTATTTAACTTATAAAAACTCCATTAAAGTTGCTCAGACAGAAATTGAACAACAAACTTATGATATAAAAAATTTTTATACCACCTTTTTGGATGAATCAAAAGCAATTTTACAAATAGTAAGTGAGTACCATGATTGGAACAACTTAAAAGAAATTGAAAGACATGTCAATATTATTCAAAATTCATTTTGGAATAAAAATTTTCATCATGTTTTTATTTTAGATACGAATGGAAATATTATTATTAGTCCAGAATATGATCGAGTAAATTACTTAAACAAAAAAATAGATATAAACGATCTCAACTTGAAAAATAAAGATTTTGTATTAACAGAATTTAATTATTTTGAACAATCTGAAGATTTTCATCCAGTTTTAATTATACCTTCTAAAAATAAAAACTATTATATCGCTGCGGAAATTAATTTAGACTTGTTAAAAAATTTAGTTTTATCTGATTATAAGAGCATTTATGTTTGCGACGAAAAGTTGAATTGTATCAAAGTTCAAAAGGATAAAATTATATTCGAGAATAATTTTAGTAATCATGAAGTTTTTAAAAGTTTAAATGAAAGTGCTTTAGATAAACTACATTGTGATTTTTATAAAAATCATTTAGAAGAAAAAGTATATGGTTGTCATTATAAAGAATCAACATTCGGATTTACTATTATATCTGAAATCACAAATGAAAAAATTTTTAGCCTATTTACATTACAGATTATCCGTACATCTATAGTATTCTTATTGTTAGGAATCATTATATTTTACTTAATGTTTAAAATCTCTAAACGATTCACTATTCCTTTAAACAAAATCTCGAATGGAATAGAAGAAATGGAACATGATAAGGGTTTGATCTTATCCTTGGAAGCATTAACTGGTATTAAAGAAACAGATCAATTAGTAAATAAATTCAATAAATTACTTGAAAAAATTAATTTATTAATACAGGATATACGTTCAACATCTGATAATATCGATAAATTATTTGTGATTTTAAAAAATTCATCTCAGACTATTGAAAATGCATCCGTTGATATTTCTTCAATCTTAGAGGAAAACAGTGCTTCTTTACAAGAAATTAGTACCAATATGGAAGAGATAGAATCCTTAGGTAGAAAAAACTACGAAAGTGCCAAAGAAATTCAAGAATTAATACAAACCAATTTAGCGAAATTGAATGAATTGGGAAAAAATTTAGAGAACTTAGCAGATCTTTCTCAAAATACAGCAAATTTCACAAAAGAAAGTAAAAATCAATCAGAACATTTAAAAAATATGATTTTTGGAATTCAAGAAACTTCAGAAAGAATATCAGAAATCCTTAACATAATTAAGGAAATTTCTGACAGAACTAATTTACTTTCTTTAAATGCATCAATTGAAGCAGCGAGAGCGGGTGAATCTGGAAAAGGATTCGCGGTAGTAGCACAATCTATATCAAACTTAGCGGAAACAACGGAAAAAAGTGTTCAAGATATTGAAGAATTGATAGAACAAACTACCAATCAAATGAATCAAGCAATTCAATATATAGATAAGTCCTCAGAGATGATGAACAAAAGTTATGATATGGTTTCCATGTTGGATAAAGAAATC
>JBEQAN010000040.1:0-8236 GCA_041640315.1 Leptospiraceae bacterium | reverse complement strand
ATATATTTAGATTGTAAAATCTGCCAGTCTTTTATCTTTAAAATATTTTTGTAAAATTTTGAAACTTGCTCTAAAGGGGAATTCTCAATTTCAAGCATTAAAACATATTGATCGGGCGTCCATATTCCTGTACGTTCTAAATACATAAAATATCTTAATTTTGAATTGGGATAGATAAAGTCATAAGGAAAAGAAGTTTTAGATATAATATTTAATCGTGGATTTTTATATAAAAACATAAAATCAGAGAGAGCAATAAAATCATTATTTAAAGAAATTTTACAAAAATTTAAAAGTAAAATCCCTAAAAGAAAAATCTTCTTCATCGTATTAATTTTACTACTAAATTTAACTTTTCGGAAATTTCCACTACTTCTGGAATTCCATCCTGTTCAATTATAATGGTAGTAGGACTTAACTGTTCGATAATGATTTCTTTATTATGGATCTGTCCTAATAATAATTCCAAGTGATTAGGTTCTTTGGTTTTTACAACTACACATTCATCTGTAACGGTTACTAAAGGAATATTATTTTTCCATTCATTTATAGAGAAGATTAAATTTTGAGGTAAATCATTCATAGAAGTTTTCTTTAAAAATTCTAAGAATTTTTCTGAGCTTTCATTAATTAATAATGCATCCATAAAAGAATTTCGAGTAAATTGAAAAGTATAGATATTTTCAAAGGATTTTAATTCACAGAATATTTTTAAGTAGTATAGACCATTTAAAGATAGTTTTTCTGGAAAGGCTATAATAGACAAATCTTGGTTAATAGCAATTGCACCTTTTTCATCCTCTTTTTTGAGGGGAGCTTTTTTAATAAAATGTAAACCTAATGGAGAAAATGAGATCCACCTGTCTGGATATTCAACTTTTAAATAACCAAATAACTGTAAATAAAATAAAACTGATACAAGTTCTTTTACAAAATTAGAGTAATTATCAATGAAATTTCTAATTTGAAAATTTTTATCTAATACAATATTCTCTCTCACTAAAATTGCCATAATAACATAATAAATATTTCGTTCTTGTTTTAACAAAGTTTTGATTACTTTCTGAAAAATCTGCTTTTTATAAAAAGGCACATAGATGGGTTCGAATACTTCTTCATATTTAATAAGACGCTCTTCTGAATCTTCTATAGCTTTTAATGTTCGCTTTAGAATTTCAATGGGTTCTAGTTTTAAAATTTCTTCCCAATCATTTCTTAAAACGATATCATCCTTTTTCACCCTTACAATATCAAGAATTCTCATAATCGTTAATAAAAGCTCTACCTGAAAAATTTGACTTTTTTCTTTAAAAAGTTGAATATCTACTGGTAGTAAATAATTTTCTGTATCTCTTAAGTCTGTTTGTTTTAATTTTCCAGATTTTGAGAGTGTAATACCTCTTTTTAATATATAAATAATTAATTTTTTAATATTTATAAAAAAATCTAAATTATTTTCACTAACCCTCTCAAGACTTTTCTTAATTCCCTTATTGGCTTTGGGGATAATGGGATTTTTTACTATATAATTAAATACATCCTCTGGAAGGACTAAAATCCGAATAAATTTATCTTCGATATAATATTCGTCTATTAAAAGTAATTGAGAATTTAATTTGATAATGATATCTTCCCAATTTTCTTTATTTTTTTCTATTATTTCTCTTGCTTGATTGATTTCAATAATCCCACCTTGACTAAATGCTGTTAATATTAGTTCTTCTTCTACTTCTGATAAATTATCAATTAAAATTTTTAGATTATCGTTGATAAGAGTTTCATTCCATTTTTGATCAACTTGCCAGATAACATCCAATTGATTGGATCGATTTCCTTTAATTCTATTTTCTATAATTTTTTTAATGGATTGAGTAAAGATTTCAGTGATTTTTTTCTCTCGAATGGAAACTGCTCTTGCACATTGAGGATAAGCATAATACCTATCAAGAGTATTAGTTAATCTTTCTCGATTTTTTCTCTGATATACTAAAAAGTATCGCTTTAAAACTCCTAACTCCATTTCAGCAGAGTTGGGTGGTAAAGAAAATTTTTTTGCAATTTCCCCTAAGGTAAGCATCATTTCTGGTTGAGAAATAATCTCTAAATAGATTTGTATTTGGATTGAACTTAGCTTTTCTAAAATTCCTTTGACATAAAATTCATCCTCTATAGCCTCCATTAATAATTTAATCTGAGATTTTTTATCTTTTGGTAGTTTTTTTATATTCCAAATAGTTAATAAACGCTTGAGTGTATTACCATCAATTTTTAAAAGTTCTGTTAATAATGGATTTTCTTCATGCATAATTTTTTTTATCATAGCTTATGAAAGAAATAAAAAATATTGTCAAAACTTTCAATTCTTTGCAAGTTGTAAAATCTTTTTTATATTTAATGATTGTATTGATACTAACTAACATGTTCCTTAAAGAATTTCGGTTATTCTGGTACTTAAAAATTAGAGAATTATTATTTTTTAGTAGTTTACTTTTTTTTACAATTGCTTTATGTTTTTTTATCTTCTTAAAACTTATAAAACTTTATTCTTTAAAAGTTTTAATAATCCTCTTTTTTTTACTATTAGTTAAAATCTTCTTTATTGATATACAAATTGTTAAAGGTCAGAGTATGATGCCATTTTTAAAAGAAGGACAGATAGTTTTTATAGATAAGTTTCATTATGGTTGGAATATCCCATATTTTATTTATCCTTTTGGGAAAATAGGATATAAAAAAATTTGTATAAAATTTATATGTAAAATCCATTCCTTACAACGTTATGATATTATCATTTTTGATTTTCCCGACCCTGTGACAAAAAATCGATTATGGATCAAAAGAATTATTGGTTTCCCTTTAGAAGAATTTGAGTTTAAAAATCATGGTATTTATATTAATAATCACCAAATAGCAATATATGATTCTATTGAATATTTACCAGAATATCATTCTACCCCTATTTTTGAATTACCAGAAGAATTAAAAGATTATGAGCCTCATAATCAATACTATTTTTTGAATGGTATTGGGAAGAAAGGAATCATTCCAGAAAATACATTATTATTACTGGGCGACAATTCAACTTTATCCCGCGATAGCAGAATCTATGGTTTTATTCCTATAGAACGTATTTATGGAAAAGTCATTTATGTATTTTAATAAAATTAAAGCGGACAAACGATTATTAGCATTTTTAATCATTATTTTTGTTTTATTCATTATTATAATTTTTCGTGTTGTATTTTTATCAAATATTTTTGAAAAAACTCACATAAGATTTGGCAATAAAAAAATTTTAAGAGGGATGATTTTTGATAGAAGAGGTGTTAGTTTAGCTATCACAGAAGAGGCAAGCACAATTGGAGTGGCTCCTAAGGAGATTATAGATCCCTATCTTACCGCGCAATATTTAGCTGGATATTTAAATATAGATTATAATGAAATTTTACAAAAGTTATATCTAAATCAAGACAAAAATTATCTTCTTTTAAAAAGGAAAATTGATAATTATACAGCAGAACTTATTTTAGATTTAAACTTACCTGGTATATATCGAGACTTTGAATATAAAAGGATCTACCCTGCAAATAAACTTGCATCGAATTTACTCGGCTTTGTAAGAAAAGATACTTTAGAAGGTATGGCTGGAATAGAATTGATCTGGGATGATCTTTTGTCTGATTCATTAAATCAATACTCTGGATATAATATTTACCTAACTATCGATTCGTTAATCCAATATGAATTAGAAAAAGCTTTATTAAAAGGTCTCGAAATTTCAAATGCGAAGAAAGCTATTGGTATCATGATGGATATTGAAACTGGCGAAATTTTAGCTATGGCAAATTTACCTAACTTTGATCCAAATAATTATTTTTTAGAAAATGTAAGCGATAAACATAACTGGGCAATTTCTTATCCCATTGAACCTGGCTCTATCATGAAACCAATCTTTGCTGCCATGTTAATAAATGAAAACCCCAGTATTGTTAATTCTAAGGTTCAATGCAATGGAGAATTCCATTTTAAATCTGGAAGTGTTCGATGTTTAAGAGGTGGTAAAATTATAAATCACGGAATCGTGGATCTAGAAAAAATCATTCAAGAATCCTGTAATGTGGGAATGATTCAATTTACAAAACATTTACAACCATCTATTATTTATAAATATCTATTAGAATTAGGATTTAATCAAAATACTGGGATCGTACCACCTAAATGGGAACATGTTGGTTTTATCCCTAAATTAGATAATTGGGTAGAATCTACCACCTATTACCTACCCATTGGACAAGGAATGTTAGCAACTCCCATTCAACTTATCACAGCTTATAGTGCCCTTCTTAATAATGGGGTGATCACAAAACCTAAATTAATAAAAAAAATTGAAAGCGATGATAAAAAAATAAAAGAAATTATCAAAATTGAAGTCAAACATACATCCTTTCAGACAAAAACCCTTGAGATTTTAAAAAAATATTTATGGAATGTAACTCATTATGGAACAGCTAAGCTTGCAAAAGTAGATTTTGTAGAGGTAATAGGAAAAACAGGAACTTCTCAGAAATCTGGACCCTTTGGATACACAGGAAACTTTACTGCTTCTTTTATTGGAGCTTTCCCTTATCCAAAACCCAAATATAGTGTTTTGATTATCTATGATGATGTATCCAGTAAATTTGGGGGTGGGAATTTATCCGCACCCGTATTCTCTGATTTTTTAATACAAATAAAAAATATTTTAATTGCCCAACCTTATATAGAAAACATTAATATAAAACAAGAAATTATAAATTCACACAAAAAATTAAAAGAATTAGTGAAAGAAAATAAAACACTGCCTGATTTCACCCATTATACTTTAAAAGATTTCTTTTATTGGAAATCAAAAATCTTAGACGAAATCATCCAAAAAGAAAGAATCAATATTGAAATTCAAATATTTGGAAATGGTTATATTGTTAAACAGTACCCTAAGGCTGGAACTCCCATTCAATCAATTACAAAGATTCATCTATACCTAAGTAAAGATAATTTTTAAGATAGGTAAATACTACCTATCTTAATGGGCATACCCATGAGCCAGTTCTTCTAAGGTGGCTTCTCTTACCGCAATAATATTTATTTCAAAGTTTAGATTTTGACCCGCTAAAGGATGATTTCCATCAATTACCACGGTATTTTCTTTTATTTCTTTTACTGTTAAAATATAGTTCCCTTGCTCGGTTTGAGCTTGAAATTGCATTCCCACTTCTAAGCCTTCTGATTCATCAAATAAATCTCTGGGAACTTCCTGAATTAATGCTTCGTCGATTTCTCCATATGCCTCTTCTGGTGGGATTCTTACAGAAAAAGATTCTCCCGCTTCTCTACCTTCTAACGCTTTTTCTAAACCGGGTATTAAGTTTCCATTTCCATGTAAATATTTTAAGGGCCCACGACCTTTAGAAGAATCAATCAAATTACCATCATCATCTTTTAAAGTATATTCAAAACTTACAACTGTGTTTTTTCTTATCTTCATAATAATTTTTACCTTTTACTTTATGAATTATAATTATTATAAATTTAAAATCATATTTCAATAAGTCAATTAATATTTAATGTATAATTCATCCGCTAAAAGGTTTTTTTAAAAAAAATTGATTTTTTTCTACTTTGAAGTTTCAATTATGAAGTATACGCTATGAGAACTTACGAAATTAATAAAATAAATGACAGAATAAGATTTAAAAAAAAAATGAAAATATGTCAAATCTGGATTCTATAGCATTTCATAGAGGAGAATTCAAACCATTAAAAGATTGTAATATCAATATCATGACACATGCCCTCCAATATGGAACAATGGTTTTTGGTGGTATTAGAGGATATTACAATAAAGAAAAAGATAATATTTTTTTATTTCGACCCTATGATCATTTTCAACGTTTACATAATAGTGCAAAAATTATGCAAATGAAACCACCATACTCCATCGAAGAGATGGTAAATATTTTAAAAGAATTGGTAATTAGAAATCAATATAAAAGTAATATTTATTTTCGACCTTTTATTTACAAATCGGCATTAAGGCTTTCGCCTAGTTTACACGATGTTGAAGATTCTTTTTCTGTTTATTCCATCTTATTGGATGATTATTTAGACACGAACCGTGGGTTGAGAGTAGCAGTGTCTAGTTGGAGAAGGATCGATGATAACATTATTCCTACTAGAGCTAAAGTTTCTGGAGGATATGCTAATTCAGCATTGGCTAAATCCGAAGTCTTACAAAATGGATTTGATGAGGCAATCTTTTTAGATTCAAGAGGATATGTAAGTGAAGGAAGTGCAGAAAATATTTTTATCGTAAGAAATGGTATTTTATATACACCCCCAAATCATGCTGCTTTATTAGAGGGCATTACAAGGCGTAGCATTATGGAAATCGCTAAAAATGAAGGTATCCCCCTCGAAGTACGAGATATTGCAAGATCAGAATTATATATTGCCGATGAAGTATTTTTTACTGGGACTGGAGCGCAGGTAGCTTGGATTGCAGAGATTGATAGAAGAGTTATTGGCAATGGTAATATAGGTCCAATTACAAAATTCCTTAAAGAGAAATTTAATCAAATTGTTTATGGTAATGACCCACAATATCAAGATTGGGTTGTTCCAGTATATTAAAAGTCTATTAAAATCATAATTTAATAATTTAATTAAAAATATAATGAATTTATAAAATAAATTTGTTAATTTATAAAAACATTATACTTTATAATTAGTAATAACAACTTCTTTTATTTTCCCTCGCTTATCGCCTTGACAATTAATCATACGATATGCATCAATTGTATTTATATAATATCCTTTGTATAATTCATCAAAAAACTTATCTCTCGGATTAGTATTCTTGGGATCAGAATTACTTAACATTAAAAAAATCTCTTTTTTATCTAATTGTTTAAATATTATAGATAATTCCCTTTGATCTTCTTCCGAAAAACCATATTGTGTATATTTTACAAAATTAGAAGATGTACTGATGGGTCTATATGGAGGATCAAAATATACAAATGAATTTTTTTGAATTAACTTAAGAATGATTTTATAAGTATTACAATAGATCTCAGCTTTTTTCAATAATTTTGATACATTTAGTAAATTTTCTTCATCTAAAATAAGGGGATTTTTATAGTTCCCTACTGGGGCGTTAAATTCACCCAAAGAATTAAGGCGATACAAACCATTATAGCAGGTTTTATTTAAAAAAATCATTTGAGCTGAGCGTTCAATCCAATTTTGTTGAAATTTATTATAATTTATAAATGCTTTAGTTTTATTGTATGCGTCGCGAATTTGATAAAAAAATTGCTTTCTTTTTTCTTTAGATAGTTTCTTATATTGTTGTTCTAATTCTTTTAAAAATCGAATCAAATCTTCTACTTTTTTTTGGATCACCCAATAGGTTAAGATCAGATCTTCGTTTTTATCAATTAAATAAGCTTTTTTTATTTCGTATTTTTGAATGATATCAAAAAAAACCGCTCCCCCTCCTAAAAAGGGCTCATAATAATATAAAATATCACCGCGTTTTAATGGTTCTGGATAAAATCTTTCGAACTGAAGAAGTAATTGGGATTTTCCACCAGCCCATTTTAAAAATGGTTTTGCAATTTTATATTGCATCATACAATGGATATTTTAAATAAAAGCTCCGACATTTTTTAATATCGTCATCAATCAATTTTTAATATATATATTTTTGAATGATTTTTGAATGTTTTAAATGAGAAGGAAGTAATACAATAAATTTCTTTCCAGTTTTTTTAAATTCTCTTCTTAATTTTTTAGATGTGTGCAAATAGGTTTCGTATTCTTCTTCTCTTCTTAGTAAAAGCTTTTCCCAAAACATATAATGAGTATCAATAAACTCTTGCCTAATATCTTGTGGACGTTTAGTTAAAGGGCATTTGATTTGCCCCGTATCTGGATCTTTTTCTGTAAAGGTTTGAATAAATGTTAATCCTACAAAAACACCTCTTCTATCAAGATAAGGTTCCAATGGAAACGTACGACAGGAGATACTTCTTTGTTCTCGGATACAAAATTGATAGCCTTTACATTCACAAAAAATCTGTTCATCAGTTTCTTCTTTCTTTAATTTTTTATCTTCTTTAGTTTTTGGAATCCATTCATGCCATAAATCACCAATCGATTGTAAATATTTCAATTCGGATTTATATAAAAGAGG
>JBEQAN010000039.1:0-8319 GCA_041640315.1 Leptospiraceae bacterium | reverse complement strand
TAACAGCACTTGGGAAAGTAGGTGGAGAAAATATCCTTTTAACCTTAGGGGAACTAATTTTATTAATGGATCAAATATTCTATAAAATGGTTGAACGATTGGAACAATCCCGTATATGGATACGTTCTAATCAAACAAAAATTTATCTTGTTTTAACGTTAAGAGACGATGCCATTTCTGTTGCCATTGAACTAAAAAAGATCCTAGAAAATGAAGGAATTAACAACATAGTATTTTTAGTTAATAAAACCCCTTCTAATGAATTTTTAAATTCCCTTGAAATTAAAAATTTTATTAAAGACAATCAAAGTGATAAAATTGCAGATTATAAAAACTTAGAATTTAATGAATTGTTAGCTAAATATCTTTATTCTATTCCAAAATTAAAAACCAAAATTTACAATCAATTCTCTGAATATTCTATCGAAAACAATAACATTATTGAAATTCCCATAATCAATTCCATTGAAGATATTTATAAACTAACAATAAAAGATTTAGAAACCTTAGGATCTTTTTTGGATAAAAGAGACTCTATGAATTTAGAAATGTATTAATAAAGATTTTTTTGTTTACATTTAAGTTTTTTATATAAAATATGAATTCTATGAAGGACGAATTTGAAAAAGAATCCTTTCGTTCTTTAAAAGGATTCTTTTTAATTTCTGAAGCTACAATGATGGATCCAAATTTTAAAAATACTGTTGTATTAATCATAGAACACAATGAAGAAGGAGCTTTTGGTTTAATTGTAAATAAAAAATCCGAATTTACCTTAGCAGATCTTTTAAATGATTTTCAAAACCAAAGAGGTATGGAAAGTCCCATTTATATTGGTGGACCTGTTCAACAAGAATTTTTATTTGCCATTCACTCTCCCCTTTTAGATAAAAAAATTTCCTCAACAGCAATTGAAGTCATCCAGGGCGTATATTTTGAGCCAGGATTCAAAAATTTAGAAAATTATTTCAAAGATGAGTATTGGAATCAACTTCCACCAGACGATAGACCCAAAATCCATTTATTTATAGGATATTCTGGTTGGGGTCCAAAACAACTTGAAAGAGAAATTCGAGAAGGAAGCTGGATTATCCATCCAGCAAGTCCTAATATTGTTTTTCATCCTAAGCCGGAAGAAGGATGGAGAGATGCCCTAAGACAAAAAGGAGGGATTTATAAAATTTTTGCAGATACAAATCAAGATCCTTTCTTGAACTAAATCTTTTTAAAAAATCTGTAGATTGCTAATAGTAAAATTGAACCTAAAACCGCGATAATAAAACTTTCAAGATTCCAACCTGTAAAGCTTCCCAAACCAATTTTTGTCGCAATAAAACCCCCAACAAAAGCCCCTGCAATACCCAAAAGAATTGTAACAATTATTCCACCAGGATCTTTTCCTGGCATTATCCATTTTGCTACAATTCCAACCAATAATCCCATCAATATCCAACTAAAAATCCCCATAAAGTTAAAAATGTAAATAAAATATATCTGTCAATTTACTTTTTATATTCTTTTTTAATTGGCAGTAAATCTTCTAATTTACATTTAAAATATTTTCCTTCTTTTAAGGGAGTTCCAATCCAACCATAGGGTTCTTGTTCTTTCACTACAAATAAATCCCACCCTAATTTGATATAAGGACAATTGTAAATACGATGTCTACAAATAATTTGAGTTGCTCTCGGTTTGGGATATGCCCATGCAGAAGGTGGATATAGACATTTCTTTTCAATGCCAGCAATTAGCATGAGATTTCGCATTTCTAGTTCAATTTCTTTAAATTTTTTCAATATTGGTTTTAACAATTCAAGTTTAAAATACCCTAATTGAGAGATATAAGCAACCCTAAAAGAAATTTCCTCAAAAATATGTTCTCTATCTTCAATCTTGTAATATAAGAATAAAATATATCGAGAAAATTTTATAGATTCAGTAATAGTCGTTATTGCTTTATCAGATAAGATGGATTTATTCCTATTCTCTAACATATTCTCATCTATTTCTAATTTCAATCAATATCTCTGTAAAACGTTCAAATTCATCAAAATTTGTGATTAATAAAGAATTTTCTTTTAACTTCATCTTTAAAAAGATTCAATTTTTCTTAACAAGTGATATTTTATATTTTAGATTGTAAACAAAAAAAAAATTGACTGAATTTAGAGAGTTGTAAATGTTTTTTATAATGGATAAAAACATCGATCTTGAAAAATCCAATGATACCATAAAAGCGATAACTGATTCATTAAATAATTTTGCTGGTGCTTTAACTGGAAGAAATTTAGAAGAAAAATTACTAGAATATTCAGAAGTTTATGGAGAAATCTTACTTTATTTATATCAAGAACAAGAAAATCAAAAAAAAGAGATCAAACATTTAAAAAAAGAAATTTTTCGATTAGAAGAAAAGATTTCTAATTCATCACAATCCAAACCACAACTAAAACATTCTAAACTAAAATATATTTTTTTTATTTTAGTTCTATTTTCATTTATACTTAACATCATATCATTTTTTATAATCTTAAAATATTTATGAATACTTATTATTTAAACGAATTAAAAAAACGATTTAAAATAAGAAATCGATTTTGGAGAAAAAGCTTTTATAGGTTAAAACCAGAAATAGATAAATTATACCTCAAGTCCATTATAAAAAACTACTTTCCCTTTAGAATTGCTCTAAGTAAAACTTTAACTAAACTAAATCAAAAAAAAATCGATATAGACGAAATAGAAACAATTTATTTAAACCATCTTGTTTTTTATCTAAATTTGTACAAACATAGAGGATTAATTTTAAATCCTGATCAAAAAGCAAGATTAGTCAAAATTAAAAATAAAGTTTATATCAATATTATCAATAAAGATGCAAGCGAAGATCCTGAGAAAAGAAAGAAAATTCAAGAAATTAATCATAGAATTCTTTCTTTTTTAAAGCACCGAGAGAAATATAATAACAAAGATTTAGATGTAATTTTCATGGATCTCATTGAGCCAAAAATTTCAAATCTATTTATAAAATCAGATTTTAATCTTATTCAAGATTTCGTAGAGAGCCCCATTGGTAAAATGTTAAATCAACTAATCCCAGGATTAAATCTACTTTTAGAAATTCAAAGACAAAAAGAGTTGATTAAAAAACAAGACTTTATCCAAATCGCAAATCATATCTTATTTGAACAGATAAAGAATTTAACAAAACGATTGATTTACATAATAACATCTAACTTTAAAAATGTTGGTAAATATATTGCTCCCCCTTTAGCATATGTTACATCGATTGCTTTTGAACGATATTATACCTATAAAAACTGTTATGAAATATTAAACAAAAACCTCAATAAGCTCCAATTAATAAAAGAAAAAATAGAAAATGAAAAAAAAGAAGAACTTACAATTAACAATAATGAAGACATAAAGAAATTACTTGCAATATATAAAGATTGAATTTTCTTGAAACAATGAAACTTCAATCCTTGCCTAACAAAATCTCTGGACCTTTAGTTCTAGTCATATTAGATGGTGTAGGTTTATATAAAGGATTAAAAGAAGGATATCCCGGGAATGCAGTAGATTTAGCAAATGCTAATTTTTTAAAATCATTATTTCAACCCCATAACGAAAAAATTCAAACCATTTTTACTACCCTAAAAGCCCATGGAACCGCAGTGGGTATGCCCTCTGATGAAGATATGGGAAATTCCGAGGTGGGTCATAATGCACTTGGCGCTGGAAGAATTTTTGCTCAGGGAGCAAGACTTGTAAATGAAGCAATTGAAAATGAATCCCTCTTTAATAGCAACGTATGGAAAGAATTAATTGGAACAAAAGAAGAAGCAGGATATGCATTAAAAGGTTCTACCTTACATTTTATAGGATTATTATCCGATGGGAATGTGCATAGTCATATCAATCATCTATTTGCCATGTTAAAAAAATGTAAGGAACTATCAGTACCCCAAATTCGCATTCATATTTTATTAGATGGTAGAGACGTTCCAGAAAGAAGTGCTCATATTTATGTAGAACAATTAGAAAATTTTTTAAAAGAATTAGATCCAACGGGTGAAAATTATCGAATAGCCTCTGGCGGGGGAAGAATGGTAATTACCATGGATCGATATGAAGCAAACTGGAAAATGGTAGAACTTGGTTGGAAAACCCATGTAAAAGGCGAAGCATTACATAAGTTTCATTCTGCTTCTGAAGCTATTAAAATCCTAAGAACCCTTTATCCCGATAAAATTGATCAGGATTTACCACCTTTTGTAATAGTGAATAAAGACAATGAACCAGTAGGAAGAATTAAAGACAACGATGTAGTAATATTTTTTAATTTTCGTGGAGATCGAGCGATAGAAATTTCCAGAGCTTTTACCGAAGAACATTTTGACAAATTTCCAAGAGATCCAAATGTTAAAGTACATTTTGCTGGTATGATGGAATATGATGGAGATTTAAAAATTCCAAAAAAGTATTTAGTTGCTCCTCCAGCCATTGATAAAACTGTTTCTGAATATTTAGTTCACCAAGGTATATACCAATATGCAATTTCAGAAACACAAAAATTTGGACATGTTACCTATTTTTGGAATGGGAATAATTCTTTGAAGTTTAGCGAAGAGTTAGAAGAATGGGTGGAAATTCCCTCAGATATCATTCCATTTGAAATAAAACCAGAAATGAAAGCGGCGGAAATTACTGATACTTTAACAAAAGCTATTGAATCTAAGAAATACCAATTTTTAAGAGTCAATTATGCCAATGGTGATATGGTTGGACATACCGGAATTTTAGAAGCAGCTATCAAAGCAGTGGAAACATTAGATATTCAAATGCAACGCCTCTACGAAAGCATTCAAAAAGTAAATGGAACATTATTAATTATATCCGATCATGGAAACTGCGAACAAATGATTGAAATCAATAAAAAAACGGGAGAACCCTTAAAAAAAGCGGATGGAAGTTATGTTGCAAAAACAAGTCATACTCTTAATCCCGTTCCTTTTGTTTTAATTAGTCCCGATATTGAGAGATTAGAATTAAACATAGATGTTGAGAATTTCGGCTTAGGAAATATAGCAAGTACGATTCTAAATTTACTGGGATTTCAATCACCAGAGTTTTATTTACCTCCAGTTATTAGATGGAAGAAATGATATTTTCATAATGATGGTGGGGCTACAAATCCATTATATCCTTCTTCCGTAAGTTTTTGTTTTAGTATTTCTGCTGGATATCTTTCAGAAAATGCTCCAATTCTAATAACATATTCATTTTCTCTTTTCAAGATATTAATGGGATAAGGAATCTTTTTTTCTAGCTCTTCTTTTAAACGTATTACATTTCGTATATCAGTAAAGTTTCCTATTTGGACAGAATAGCTTTTGAATTCATTAAGATTTTTAATATTCTTTAAAATTTGTTCTTTTTTTTCTTTTATTTTATCATCATAAAATAATTGAGAAGAACCTTTGTCTCCTTCTGCTTTTTTAAAGAAAAAAGCGGTTGCTCCTTCATTTTTTTCTTTTAAATCTCCTAATTTTACAACTTTAATTTGAACTTTCGTTATACCTTTAAATTTAAAATCTAAAACTTCCGCAGCATACTCTGAAACATCAATAATACGATTTTTAACAAAAGGACCTCTATCATTTATCTTTAAAATCACCTCTTTATTATTTTCTAAATTTTTAACAGAAACAATTGTACCTAAGGGTAGCTTAGGATGTGCTGCGGTTAATTTTCTACTGTCAAAAATTTCACCACTGGCAGTTGGCCTTCCATCAAAATCTTTACCATACCAAGAGGCAATTCCCTCTTCAACAAAAAATTCATTTATATTGCTTTGATTTGTATTTAAATCTACTGGTTCTTGATGGATCACAATAGCTACATCTTGATTTGAAGGGTTGGTATCGACTTTAACTGGTTTAGAAAGATTTTCGTTATAACCTGGTGGATTATTGACAGGTTGACATTTTTTACAATTTTCAAAGTAGGGATCTTGTTGACTTAATTCTTCGAAAAATTCTATTTCTTCATTATTGGATAAATAAGGTTGAGAGGATATTTTTACATTTTTTTCTTCTTTTTCTCCCTTAGGTTTATTGCCCAAATTCCAATAAGGCGTTGATCGCTCAACAATAGTAGGTGGTTGATTAATATTCATTGTGATACAATTATTTAAAAATATTAATAAAAATATCAATAAAACTATATTGAATAACTTCATCTTTATATATATCGGAACTTAAATTTAACACCCAATAAAAATTTTTTATGTTTATTAAATGAAGATAATATAAAAAATAATAAAACTATTTTGTTAAGAATTTTTATAGATATTTTTTTATTCTTTCATACCAAAAATCTACCCACTCATTATCATCATTAAGTGAATCCATAACATGAATATAGATTTGGTCACTACTGTATTGATTTACTAAAGAAAATTTAAGTTCTTCTAAGGTTTCGAGACAATCGCTTGTAAATGATAATGGGACTATCAATATATTTTTATGATCTTTAATAATGGTTTTAATATGTTCTTCTAAGTATGGTTCAATCCATTTTGCTTTACCTAAGCGAGACTGAAAAGCAACAGAAAAAGAAGACAATTCCAACACTTTTGCAATGTTTTTGGAAATATCATAACATTGTGCTTTATAACAATACTCTGGAACCTTTTCACAACAATGATTCGTAAGACAAATCTTCAAACGATCGGATTTTTTTATATGTCGTTCTGGAATTCCATGAAATGAAAATATTACATGATAGTTTTGATAATCATTTAAAGATTTTATTTTATTACTCCAAATTTGAATGAATTTTTCTTCGTTATTTATTATAGGTTCAAAAGAAATAATGAAAGGATCCCAATATTTTTGGTTGATTCTACAAACTTCCGCAATAACTGTTCCATAGGTTGATGATGCATATTGAGGATATAACGGTATAATATGAAGATATCTTATACCAAGGTTATAAAATTGATCCATTTTATCTTTAATTCCAGGTTTTCCATATCGCATTGCAAAATCGATATAATAATCGCTTAATTTTGATTTTAATTTATTTATAAATCTTTCTGTATTTAAAATAATGGGTGACTTATCATTGTTTTTATCCCAAATGACTTCATACTTATGAAGGGTTTTCTTAGGACGAAATGGTAAAATAAAAACATAAACAATGAAAAAACGCAAAAAAAAGGGTAAATCAATTACCCTTTCATCCATCAAAAATTCTTTAAGATATGTTCTTATAGAACCTTTTGAAAGTTTCTCTGGAGTGCCTAAATTGATAAATAATATTGCTGTATTTTTTTGATTTCTCATCAAGAATCAAAATACAGCAACAAAGGCACCACGTAAATCATTTAATTTATATCCATAGGCTTTATCATTAGGATATTCTTTTTTGATGGTTTCTAATAGCTCTTTATTCATTGTATTTAAATCGCCATGACAATTTAAGCATAAATCTGCTATGATTTTAATAGGTTTCATCACTTTAGTTTTATTTTCTACTTGATAGTATACTGGTTTTATTTCTTGTTTATTGTTAATTCGATTCATCCAGTATTCTAATACTTTCATTTCGTCTGGTGTTGGTTTATGATCTGGATTCCTATATCGATCAGAGATACGATATATCTTCATATTGTGATTTTTGGTATAAGTTTGTTCCATTTGTGGGGAGATTATTTTACATGCTGAAATAGAACCACTTAAACCTTTTTCTTTTATGGATGTAATAAGTTCACTACGTAATAAATCAAAGAAACTATCAAAAACTACTAAAGCTTTTTTTACATTTTCTGGTGAATTTTCATTCACTTCTTGAATTGTAAAATCCATATTAGGTTCTGATACTTTGCCTTCTCCCAAATGTTTACACACACCAAATATCAATAATATTGTTAATAAAAAAAATTTCCTTTTCATAATATGCAAAATACACTTTTTTCTTAAGAAATCAATTCTTTTTTTAAAATACCTTATAGGTGTAATTCCTAAATATATTTCAAAATATCCTTCAATGATCTAAATAAGTAAATCATTTTTAAGATAACTCTAATAATAATACATTATACGTGTAATATGTATTTATAATTAAGATTAAAAAAAATTAAAAATCTTTATTTTCTAATACACAAAAAAATACTTTTCATAGAAATAAAGTAAGAATATCTGTAACCTTTATGAATTTGGAGAGAATAGAAAATGTCTCATTTCAAAATAACGTTTTAGTTTTTTTTGATGCAGATTATGGTATTTTGAGTCATCAAATACGTCAATTAAT